>JAZQPR010000293.1:0-9324 GCA_045628605.1 Oscillospiraceae bacterium | reverse complement strand
TATATTCTATCTCAGATTTAAAAGCTATCAAAAAAGCTGTAAAAATTTTCTAAAAATATGCACACAAAAAAATTAAAAAATTATTGCCGTCAATCCTTGATTTTATTAGGATTTGACGGCTTTTTAAGTGGCAAACTCGGGTTATATCATAAAGATATTAGCAAATGTAAAAAAACGTGTTTTTTGTGCAAATTTGCACTTTTTATATTACATCACAAAAAATCCCCCATCTCAAAGATGGGGGATATTTTTGTGATGTATGATCTTTACCTTATCTCATTGAGATACATCGTCACCTTGTTCTGAATATTCTTTGCAGTCTCCTCTGCACTCTGACCGTCTGACAAGTATATTTCAAGCTGCTCATTAACTATTCCGAAAGCTGTACTGTCTCCGGATGATGATAATGAAGCCGATGAAATTATGCCGGTGAGTTCTTCAAGTTCTGCATTGCTTATGCTTCTGAGCTTTATTGTTTTTCCGTAAATGTCTGTTGTATGAACATTTGAGATCTTTGATTTTTCCTTTTTTCCGAGCTGCTCATATACATCCCTGCTTACAGGAAATCCGTTAATATATTCATTATTGATAAATACAAGATCGTTCTGAGACGTATCTGTCATGAGGTATTTTATAAATTCCCATGCTTCAGTTTTATGTTTGCATGAAGAGAACACTGATGCTGCAAGCTGCGATGAGATAATATAATCACTTGAATTTTCTCCCGGGATCCCGTACATGCAGGTTTCAACTCCTCGGAAGATCTGCTTGTTCACACTGAAATCCTCAAAGCTGTATATTACATACGGAGTAAACAGGATCTTTCCCTCAGAAATATTTACTCTGTCATCTTCAGTACTCTCTTCAGGAGTGCTGTATTTTTTTATCATTTCGATCAGCTTTATAAAATTCTCATTCTCAAAGCTGCACGTCTTCTTCTCAAAATCACAGAACTCACTCATTTTTCCTGCAATAAACAAAGCCTTCAGATATTCAGACTGATTATTCTCAAAAAGTTTTGTTTCCTGACTGAAAAATCTGTCATAGCCCAGAGACAGCGCATCGTACTCATCAGATTTTTTACCTGACAGCGTTTTAATGCTGAACTCCAGGGGAACTGTATACTGTTTTCCGTTCAGGCTGTATGCATCAAGAATATTTTCAAAATATTTTCCCCTGTCAAAATCTATGTCATCATCCATAAAGCTTTTCAAATCAGAAAGAATACCTGACTCAGAATATCTCAGAAAATCAAATCCGTCATCTGTAATAATTACATCAGGTACATTTCCCGTAAGTACATCTTCTTTAAGCTTTGAATTTTCACCGGTTCCGATATATCTCAGTCCGTCTGCATTATATTTTGAATAATCTTCAATATGAATCCTGATATTTTCATTTTCCATGTTAAATCTGCTGACTGCTGTTCTCAGTCCTTCGCTCTGATTTGATACTGCAACATTTAATAAAGGTCTGTTCTGTATTTTTTCCAGCTCTGATCCTGTAACACGCTCAAGTCTTGTAAACTTACATCCGGTGTCATATCTTGGGGATGACTGTCGTGTTATGATAATATCGTTATTTATCAGTGCTGTATATTCCTGTGACTTTGCTATATCAGAATCAGTCCAGTTGATTATTTCTTTAATGCTTCCGTTACTAAGCCTGAAACCGTAAAGACCGTCCGACATTTTGAAAACTGCATCATAGTCATCATACCCGTCATACACATTATCAATATTAAAATCAAGCTCACAGACAGGATCCGATATTGTCAGCTTATCAAAATCGAGCTTTCTTACAACTGTCTTTCCATCCTTTACGGTATAGACCGTATAGCACTCATCGCCGGAAGCAAAAAACATCGGCATCCAGTTTGCATCTGTTTCGAAACACTTTAGTTCTGCACCTTCGTTATCAAAAAACACTATTGAAGAAGTAACTGTTCCGACTGCAGTTTTTCCGCTTTTGTCACTTATAAAACTGTCCGTGTACATCTCCTTCTGAAGCGTTACGAACGTAAAAGCATTGTCTGTTCCAAGACGTCCTATATTAAAGGATTCACCATTCTCGTCATATGAACTGAAGAGATACACAACCGTTCCGTCTGTCTGTGGACGTATCTGTCTGATACCGCAGTCATCAAGCTTGCAGCGCTGAACAATGTTTCCGTCTTTATCAGCTTTGCAAAGATATGATCCCGCCTCATTTTCTGACATGTCAAAACCACACAGAAGCAGTTCGTTCCCGTCAATACATTCGCATGTTGATCCGGACATTCTTTCGTCCTGACATTCTCCCGGATCAAAAAGCTCTGTAACTTCGTCCGTATCAAGAGTATATCCGTACAGTTTTCCGTTTTCAGTTATTTTAAAATCATATCCGTCATGAGGCTTGTCCTTCCCGTTAAGGCTCAGAAATCCTCCGAAATTCGTAAGCAGACTGCTCTGACTTTCATACATCTGAACAGTTTCTCCGGTCTCAGGGTCAATTTCAGTAAAATACATTATTTCCGAACCGTTTTTCTGATGTTCAAATGAAGCTGCCACAGGTTTTTCCTCATCTGACAAAAATATTGCGGAAAATTCTCCGGGCATTGATGAAAAGACATTTTCCTTTGAAAATACAAGGTTTCCGTCATCATCATATGTGAGCATATCGATTTCATTGCTGCTGTCCTGATAAAACGCACAGTATCCGCCGCTCTCACACGGCAAATATCCTCTGAACAGTGTACCTTCTGTCATCAGTGATTTATCAACGAATTCCTTTGATGATATTTTCTCCATTTTCCTGTCATATGTTGTTTCAAACATGGACGATATTTCACCGTCTGTCAGAATATACTGTGATACTGTAAATGTACTGTCCTCATTTTCAGTTACGCTGACAGCATAATTGTCTGAAGGCAGTTCAATGCAGCCATCACATTTCAGCGTTTTTCTGTCAAATCGGTACAGTTTTTCTTTCATCGCATCATCATAAAAAGCTATATATAAGCTGTTGTTTCCGATATACGAATATGATGCCGTCCCTTCACAGCCGGTCATATCAATGTTTCTTACACGCTTGTCCTTCATATCATAAACACAAGCAAACGGTTTTCCGGATGCATCATACATAAATGCACTGAACCAGCAGCATTCGGGACCCCCTGTCAGATTTTCAATAAAAGAGATCTTAGAAGGCAGTTCAATATCCGTACTTCTGAAATAATTCTCTATTTTCTTCTCGTTATATTCTTTTTTATCTTTCCTTGCCCCTAAAAATGCAGCAGTCACAGCAACAGCGGCTGCAGCGATCACAGCTGCTATGATCCATACTGATTTTCTTTTTCTCTTTTTCTTTCTTACCACATCCATGACTATCGTCCTTTCATTCGAAGAATCAAAGGATAATGTCATATCGTCCGATTTTACAGACTTATCCGAACTCAAATATGAAACGATCTCATTTACATATTTGTCATCCGAATTTCCGATCGCTTTGAAAATATCTTCACATGTCATAGCTTAACACCCCTTTCATCAAGGTGGTTTCGAAGTTTGCGTCTGAGACGGTATAACAATGCAGAAACACTGTTTTCAGACATTTTCATGTTTTTTGCGATCTTTTCGACCGGTTGTGAGCCCCAGTATCTGAGCATAAATATTTTCCTGTTTCTTTCAGGCAGAGATGCAAGAAAATCATTCATTGCATTTGATAATTCATCCTCATCAAATTCCTTTTCAGCTTTTCTGTCAGGAATACATTCCTCAAGTTCATCCAGAACTGCATTTATCTGCCCTCCGCCCCTGCGAGAGGCTCTGTTTCTGTTGTACATGTTTACAGCCAGATTCCGGGTGATTTTTCCTATAAACGCAGCAAGGAACTTCGGCCACTGAGGCGGTATCGTCTCCCATGTTTTCAGATAAGTATCGTTGACACATTCTTTGGTATCTTCTTCGTTTTTTAGTATGTTTCCGGCAACAGCATGACACAGCCTGCCGTATTTTTCATCAGTTTCAGACAGAGCACGTTCATCCCTGTCCCAGTAATGCTGAATTATTGTTTTATCATCAACCATATTTACCTCCTCTCAACCCTACAGACAAAAATTTTTTTCAAATCTGACGGTATAAATATTTTTTTTTACAATAAAACGGAGTAAGCATCACAAAAGTGAACTTACTCCGTTTTTTGGTATCATAATGTTTTAACGGATCTAACGTCTGTACATTCCGTCAGAATATGCCGTGTTGCTTTCTTCCCTCTTCCTTCTTATCTTCACAGAAATGGATATTATAAAAATAATTATGCTGACCGCTATGACGCTTCCACCGGCAATAATAGCGATCATACTGACTACAAGACCTATTTTTGCTGTCTGATTTACACCCTCGGTATAAATTTCTTCCGGATTTTCAGGATTATAATGTATTTCAACTGAATCTCCTTCTTTCATTCTGAAATCATAATAGCCCAGTTCTGTATGATATCTTTCTCCGTCTATATCATATAATACTATTACTTCAAATGTAATTTCGTTGCCATCTTTTTTCTCATTGATCATTTCAATAGTTGCTTCAACTGCAGGATTATTTTTCAGATTTTCGTTGTTTTCTTCAATCGCTTTGTTTGAAAGAAAATTAAAAAGCATTCCGACCCCAACAAAAACCAAACCATTTAATATTGCAATTATCAATATTATATTTAAGACCGTATTTGCGGTTTTGTTTTTAAACATTAGACCACTCCTCTGAATATTTTTTTCTGCTTTAATACTATTGTATCATATCAGATTTCTGATTTCAACTGACTTTTTCTGTCATGGTTTCATTTATGATCTCTCAGCATCAAACAATATACTCCTTATATTTCCTATCATATATAACGGAATATTTACCATCCATTCTTCTTTTCTGTATCCTGACATGGAAGTCCGGACAGATATTTCCGGTGCATATTTGTCACGAAAAGTCTTCAGACTCTTGGCCTGAAGATTTTCTTCTGCTTTTACTTCAACCGGAACCACATGTTCACCATCATCAATTACAAAATCAATTTCACAGCTGCCGCGTTCATTTGTATAATAATAAATATTCAGATCACTGTCTGCAGTCATCTGTTCAAGAACATACTGTTCAGTCAATGCACCTTTAAATTCTGAAAATGCCCTGTTTCCCTCAATCAAAGCCTTTGAACCGAGACCTGCCATACATCCAAGCAGTCCTGTATCATGAATAAAAAGTTTAAAAGCCTTCATATCCTCATAGGCTCTTAAAGGAAGTCCCGGAGAATTTACACGTGACACTTTGTAAACAAGTCCGCAGTCGGAAAGCCACATTATCGCTTCCTCATAACCCTTTGCACGCGCTCCTTCACGAACAAGACCATACAGAAATTTTTTATTTTCTTTTGCAAGCTGTGAAGGAATACTGTTCCAGATCATTCTTATTTTCGGAACAATTTCATTTGGCGCATGTTTTGAAAAATCCTGCTCATAAGCATTCAATATCCGCTTCTGAATATTCCTTATTTCAACAAAATCTTTTGTTTCAGAATAGCAAAGGACTGCCTCGGGCATTCCTCCTGTAAAATAATAATGCTTAAGCGCTTCTGTATAAATATCACAAAAAGTATTTATCATTTCAAAATCACGGCTGTATAACAGATCTGCATATTTTTCTTTTCCGGATGCATATAAAAATTCAGAAAAAGACAAAGGATAAAGCTTTAAAAATTCAACCTTTCCGACCGGAAAAGAGGTACCGCTGTACAGTGCTGTTCCAAGCAGCGAGCCTGCACACACTATATTATACTCCGGAGCATTTTCACAGAAATATTTTAATGATGCCAGTGCAGACGGAACTTCCTGTATTTCATCAAAAATTATCAAAGTTGATTCTTTATTGATTTTTATTCCTGAATACAATTCAAGTCCCATTATTATACGACCGGTATCTTTGTTTTGTTCAAAAAGATTTTTAACAGTAATATCTGAATCAAAATTTATATAAACAGCAGTCTGATAATGCAATCTGCCGAATTCTTTCATCAGCCATGTTTTTCCGACCTGTCTTGCGCCTTCAATTATCAATGGTTTTCGGTTTTTTTTATTCTTCCATTTTACCAGTTCTTTCATTGCAGCACGTTCCATATTATCATCTCCATAAAATAATTTTACGTTCTCTGATTTTAATTATAACTCATTTTTACAAAAAGTGCAACGACTTTCTGTGCTGCAGTACAAAAAGTGCAACGACTTTCTGTTTACACAAACATTAATTACAACGACTTTTCAAAATCATACAGTCCGGCACTCTCCGGATCTCTGAATTCATGCTTTTCATAGTATCCGATAAGGTTCTTTTTATCATCTCTGAGAGCCACTATATACACATCCTTATTTTCCTTTTCGTTTTTATATGAATATATCATATTGTTGTCAGTGCTTTCACGAAACCAGTCAAGTACTCTGTTTATTATTACCTTTGAACGTTCGTTATGACATTCAAGAACACTTGTTCCGACAAGCTTTTCCCCTCCGCTTTTCATATAACGTCTCACTGCCGACGGATTCATATAGAGAATAATATGATCCGTGTCACAAATAACTATCGGTGCTCTGTCCATATCGATCACGCTTTTAAAAAAATCATCTATCATGTAAAAAATCTCTCCCCGCTGTTTAATAATAAAAATTATGAAATAATACACTATTTTTTAATCCTATTATCATATATTCTATCATATTGTATTTAAGCTTTCAATATGATAAAATAATTTCTATAAAGCAGATATTTTAGTATCATATGCTTTTATTACTATCAGGGGGGAATACTATGTTTAAAAAATTATCATCGATTTTTCTTGCAATGGTTATTGCACTTTCAGTTTGCTGCATTCCTGTTTCTGCCGAGGATGTTGCAAAGGAGTTTACTTCAAAATTTTTTCCGGACGGAAAAATAGACGTTCCGACGGATATTTATTATCAGATCAAACGAAATGATGATGACAAAGCCGAATATGTCTATGCGTGGCTTACTCAGCCGGATGATATTATTTCATTTTTCAACGAATATAAAAACATTGACGATTATGAAAAATTTTATGAACTGTATCACTGCAATATCGACCTGGCAGATCTTCAGATAGACTGTAAGGTAGATGACGGAGACTGGCATTATATGACTGAATGGGACAAGGATGAATATCCTCAGGAAGATCAGCCGTATGATCTGACGATCCGTCAGAAGATCGTTGCATCTGACTCTCAGAAAACCTACTGCGAAGGATGTGCAATTATCGATCCGTATTACGGTCAGGATGAAGAAAATGCAGGCTATCTGGCACCGGTGATCAAAAAAGACAAAGACGACGAATATTACCTTGATCTGGACAACCACTCACTTACACTTCGCATGAGATATATCCTGATATACAGAAACGATGATCTGACAGACGAAGAACTTGAGGCAAACGGCGGAGATAACCGTTCATATCTTCTTTCTGACTGGAGCGATGAAATAAAGATCGGAAAAGACGGCACCCAGGCTGATCTTGTCAAACCTGAAAAAATAGAAGCACCGGTAATATCCGAGTTAAAACACATCGAATCACAAAAAGAAGAGGATGGAAGCGTTCGCGGAAGATGGAGAGTATTTTGTGACTATCCGAAATCATGCGGTGACGCAAACAAATATTATGCGGTCGTTGAAGATCATTATTCTGCTTTAAATGCAATCCTTCAGTACCGTGTTCAGAAAAATGGAACATGGGGCGAATGGCAGGAAACCTACTGGGGAAATTCGGACTGGATCGACAGCGGATGGAAAGAATTTGAGACAGACGGCGTTGAAGAGAATGACACCATCGAATTCAGAGCTGCTCTGGAAAACAACGCTGACGACAGCATGGGGCTTTTGTACTCGGAATCACTTTTCTGCAACGCAGACAAAGCGTCCGATCCGGAGCCGGTTGTAACAACTATAGCAGAAACAGGAGAAGAACCTGACATCGCAGCACCTGTTACAACTCAGGTCACGGAAGAAAAGAAATGCAGCGTATGCGGCATCTGTCCTGTTCAGCCGCTCGGCATATGTTTGTTTATCTGGCTTGCGATCATTATCGTTGTTATAATCATTGTTATAATAATCATAAAAAAATCCAAAAAGAATAATAACGAGAAAAAATAATATTTATTAAGCACATTTTGATAATTCAAAATGTGCTTTTTATTATGAAAATTATACCATTTGATTTTGCAAAACATACATTTTATGGCATAAAATGTGCTTTTTCGCAACTTTTTTTCCGTGATATATAATAATTATTAATATATAATAACTAATGTGATCAGACAAAACTGAACACAGCATCTTATGAATATATTATTTGTTTAAGGAGAAAAGATTATGAACAAAAAAAGATATCAAATTGCACAGATCATTGCATTGGCAGCCACAGGACTCTCACTTCTCGGATGGATCTTATATTTCGCAAAAACACCAAATGCTATATCAAATTTCGGAATGATGCTCTCTTCGATCGGCTTTGTTGCAGGAGTAGTTTCATACTGCTTCGGAGGACTTCTTACTGCGCTTAAATCAGCATGGAAAATTGCGACCGTCGGTTGGCTGATCACGCCTTTCCCAATTGATATTATTACAGGTCTGATGACATTTTTTATAGGTATTGTTGTTTTTATGTACTTCCCGATCCTGCCGGTCAGAAAAGCATACAAGGAAAATGAAGAACGAGAACAGCTCACAGAAATAGCAAATGCCGCCAAAGTAATAAACGAATCACAACGCTGACCACCAACCTTTTTATACCTTCCTTCTTAAATCCGCTTGATTAAGTCTGCGCCCAGCTATTAATGACAAAATACTATTTATGTTGTATAATATCAGTGATGAAAAGGACGTAGAGCCACGTTCATGTAAATCAAAAGAAAGCTCGCTGAGAAGAATTAGCCTTACCATTTTTGGTAAGGGTAATTTGATTAAAGTA
The DNA here is from genome assembly GCA_045628605.1 of Oscillospiraceae bacterium. Classification (GTDB taxonomy): domain Bacteria; phylum Bacillota; class Clostridia; order Oscillospirales; family Ruminococcaceae; genus HUN007. The sequence goes on along the minus strand of JAZQPR010000293.1, from coordinate 330 downwards.
ATGATAAGACCGATTGTGAGAACAGTCGGTCTTATTTGTATAATATTTAACACCAAATATGCTGCAGTGGATACCGGACAACATAAGTCATTGACATATCATTTTTGAAATGCTAAAATAAAATTGTGTGTGTTTCAGATATTAATTCCGGTCATATAACAACACAGAGGATATCCCCCGCCTCTATAGGCGGCGGGGTCTATTCTCTCGTTCAGTAGGAGTTCAATCTCCTACTGAACGAAAGCAATTCTTCGAATTGCCTCTGCTTGTTAAAAGCAGAGCTTTGAATTGAACAGGACATGCATTTTCACATGCTTTTCTGAAACAAAA
>JAZQPR010000292.1:0-14669 GCA_045628605.1 Oscillospiraceae bacterium | reverse complement strand
CTCTATGCAAAAAATAAAAAAATTTATTAATTTTATTTTCTACACCATTATTTTACTGGACAATACAACATAATTAGTATATAATATATATAATTTTTTTTATTGTGCAAAAATACATACAATAATACAAACGAAATTTTTTCCTGTCTAATGTGACATGGTCACAGTATATTTCATTTTTAATATGCTACAATCCATGTAAAATACAAGCTTCAATTTTTACTAATTAATTCACTATTACGTTTTATCACAAATTTTTCAAAGAGGCGATTTTATGAAAACAGAAATTACAAAAGTCAGTGACCACATTATTTTTCTTCCTTTTTACAGCAAGCTTACTGAAAATGAAAAAACTTTTCTGGAAAGAAACTCGGTAATCAGGAAATACAACAAAAACGAGATACTTTATGAAACCAACGACGAATGGCACGGAATGATGTACCAGATAAGCGGAAGCATGAAAATATTCATCACCTCAAGAGAGGGAAGAAACATCAATCTTTTCAGAATAGAACATAATGAAACATATGTTTTTTCAGCTTCATGCGTCGAAAGAAAAATACCTCTCCAAACCTCAATAAGAGTTGAAGAGCCGTCTGAAATACTTATCATAAACCCGTCAGCTGCTTCAAAACTTATTAATGAAAACATCTATGTACGCTGCTTTATATACGAACATTCCACAGTCAACTTTTCAAATGTAATGATGACTATGGAGCAGATCATTTTCAGCAGTGTTGAGGAACGTCTGTCGTTATTTCTGATAAAAGAATATAATAAACTCGGCAGTAACGAAATCAAAATGACACATGAACAGATCGCAGAACAGATAAACTCGGTAAGAGAAGTAACAGCAAGAATGCTCAAAAAATTTTCAGAGCAGGGAATAGTATCATTAAAACGAAATACAGTAAAAATAGAAAAACCTGAAGAACTTGCTTTTATGGCCGGAAAATACCCGGCATGATCTTTTTTAAAAAAATTTTTTCCTGTATCTAGAAAAATAATATTATGTTAAAAATGTCGGGCACGTATCACGTGGCCGGCATTTTTAATAAAAAAGAGTTAAAATAACAAAAAATACTTTACTTTTTTATTAAAAGTATGCTATAATTACTATATAAGGATATAGGATTTTCATAAAATTTCACATATTGTTGATAAGTTTGCAAGAACTAAAACGATTTTTTTTAAGTGAAAAGGAGGTCACAGAAAAATGAATCCATTAGTCCAGAAAGTAGTCACGAGCTTAATTCTATGCTCGTGTGCCGGAACACTTACACAGTGTGCGGATTCCACATCAACTCATAATCCGAAACGACTGGTTACAGAATCAGAAAGCGGCTCTTCCGTTTCTTCAACAGTAAAATCTGCTATATATGACAATACAAGTATTGTTTATGATGAATCGATCGGCGTTCCGGAATTTAATAAAGAAAGCGGTTTTTATTCTTCAAATATCGAACTGAAGATCACATCAAAAAACGGTTCCGTCCATTATACAACAGATGGTTCAATACCGGATATTAATTCACCGAAAGCAAAAAAGACAATCGTTATATCTGACCGAAGCGATGAAGACAACGTTTTGTCTGCCATAAGAGAAGTTTGTTCTCCGAACAATCAATACACTCCTAATACAAAAGTAAAAAAATGTACAGTTGTCCGGGCTGCTATATTCAACGACAGCGGTGTTTCCGGACCTGTTATAACAAATACTTATTTTGTAGGAATGGATCAGCAAAAAGATTTTAATGGTCTTCCGGTAATTTCACTGGTCAGCGATTATGATGGTCTTTTTGGCTACGAAAACGGAATATATGTACTCGGAAAAACTTGTGATGACAATAAAAGTACAAACGGCGGAATGTTTGTAAATGACTGGCAGTATCCCGGAAATTATGCAAACAGAGGAAGAGAATGGGAACGTCAGACACATATAGAATTGTTTGAAGCAGACGGAAATCCTGATTTTGAGAGGGAACTCGGAATGAGGATAATGGGAAATGCTTCAAGAACATACAATCAGAAAAGCTTCAGAATGTATGCAAGAACAGACTACGGAGAGAAAAACATCAAGTATCCTCTGATTCCCGGGAACACCGGAGACGGAACAAACGAAGAGGTAGGAAAGTATAAAACATTTCTTCTGAGAAACGGAGGAAATGACTGCACCTACGCAAAGATCAGAGATCCGCTTATCCAGACACTCGTTAAAGGAACAGATGTTGCAACACAGGAATCAAGACCTGTTGTAGTATTTCTTAACGGTGAATTCTGGGGTATATATGCCCTGGAGGAAGATTACAGTGATAATTATATCGAAACCAACTACGGAGTAGACAGTAAAGATGTAGTTTTGATAAAGTGCGGAGAAATAGAAGAAGGAACAGAGGAAGACATGGCTTTGTATAAAGAGTTCAAAAATCTTATTTCTCAGGATCTGTCAGTTGAAGAAAATTATCAGAAACTGTGTGAAATAATGGATATTCAGAGCTATATTGACTACTGCTGCATCGTTTCATATACAGGGAACAGAGATTCAATGTTCAACAACAACAACAACTGGAGATTATGGCGTTCAAGAACTGTAGGAGACGGTGAATATCAGGACGGAAAATGGCGATTTATGCTGTTTGATACTGAGTATTCAATGAACCTTTACTATCAGGGAAGAGCCTCCGACAACACCTCATTCCAAGAATTGCAACGTCACAAATGGTTCTCGTCCCTTATGAAAAATGATTCATTTAAAGCACAGTTCTTCTCAACACTTATATATATGAGGGACAATCTTTTCTCACCTGAAAAATTTAATGCAGTAATTGAAGATCTGAGCAGTCAGTACGGTCCGATGATGGCTGATCAGTACAAACGATTTGGTCCGAGTCACAGCAACGGAACACAGCATTTTAATCAGGAAGTTCAGGAAATTAAAAACTACCTCGAAGAAAGATACAGCCAGTTCCCGAATCTGTTAAAGCAATCATTCGGACTTGATGACGGAGAAATCCAGCAGTATCAGAACATGGCAGACGAAATCAGTCAGAACTGACATAAAAAATATCCGGTTCACAAAGAGCCGGATATTTTTTTATGTTATAATGATCGCCTGTTTATTCATTTCTTCATAAATATATTTAAATCTGTCAGCATCGTAAAGCATAAGCCCTGACAAAGGATCTGCAGCTGTAACAAGATTTCTATCCTTGTCATATCCGCACAGCACCATACAATGTTCATTATCATACCAGTAAACATCGTTTCCGTTTTCATCTTTATAGCAATAATTTTTGTAAACTTCCATAAGATTCATGCTTGACCAGACAATTACAGGAGTATCATTTGCTATATATTCATAAAGGTCTTCAAAATCTGTCCCGGTGATATTTTCAACTTTAAGACTGCTTTTCTGATCTTTAAGATACTTTTCTGCTGCCTTTACTATAACCGGTGCATTGCATCCGTATCCGCCGTCCCATCTCGGATCACCAAGAAACGCTTCATCTATACTCTTGGTGGCGACATAATCCTTTTCAAGATAATTATCCGACAGTTCTGTTTTCTCGACATCAAAACCAAGATAATTCAACAGCATTGTCAGTGAAGTTATTTCGCAGCCGGTAGGAAGCTCCGGATCCTGATATATATACTGAAATTTTATTGAATACACATCAGGTGCTTTCTTTCGAACTGCAGCAGTTGTTGCTGAAGAGGTTACGGATGTAACGGTATCAGTTACAACAGTGGTAATATCTGTTGCAGCACCTGCTGAAGAATCATTTACCATTGTACCATTATCTTCATTGTTTCCAAGAACCATCAGATTTTCCTGAACATCTGACGAACTAAGATCATACTCTGTATTTTCAGAACATGAGGGAAGGATACCAAACATTAATAAAGCAGTAATTAATAAGATAAATTTTTTCAAATCAAATTCCTCTTTTTAAATTAATATTTACTAACATTTAGCATTTTAGCATAATACAAAAAATTATTCAAGTACATAATCAGTAAAATACAAATATTTCATTTATATTTCATTTATCAAACAAAAAAGAAAAATAACATTGACTATTATTACAAGTTTTGATATAATAAGACAATAACAATAATCGCAATCTTAGGATACGATTATTGTTTTTTATTAGTTTTAAAAAATCTAAGATTTGACAATCAATAAAAAAAATGCTATAATCTGGTGTAAATGGATACTCTTTTTTTCGGAGGATAAGTTATCATGATAAGAAAAATTTCCGCATTGATTCTTGTATTTGGTTTACTTCTGACAGGCTGTTCTGATAATACAAAAAATGATTCTTCTAAAGTTGACATAGATCTTACGCCGCTCGAAGGAAACAATATATTCAGCGAAGCAACTGATATTCTTTCAAATGCAGACAATTACGTAGGAAAGACTATCCGAGTAAAGGGATATTTTTCTTCAAGCTATGATTCTCATGATGATTCAAGATATTTTATGGTACTTATAGGTGAGCTTCCTACAGAAAAAGGATTTGAGTTTATCTGGGATGACAACAGTCACAAGTATCCTGATGAATATCCGAAGGAAAAAGCAGAGATTATTATTGAAGGCGAACTTAAAAGCTACCAGTCAGAGGATCACCAGTACTGTTATATAGCAACTGATGAAATACAAATACAATAAGGAAGTTTTTTAAATGAAAATTGCAGTTACATATGAAAACGGACAGATATTTCAGCATTTCGGACATACAGAATTTTTCAAGATCTACAGCATTGAAAACAATATGATCACAAATGAAGAAATATTACCGACACTCGGAAGCGGACACGGTGCTCTGGCAGGATTTTTAAAGATGAAAAATGTTGATACATTGATCTGCGGCGGCATCGGCGGAGGTGCAATAAATGCACTCAGAGAAGCAGGAATAAAGCTTTTCGGCGGAGTACAGGGAAGTGCTGACTCAGCTGTTCTGGCTCTGCTGAGCGGAACTCTCGGATACGATCCAAACGTTAAATGCAGTCACCATGAAGGAAACCATTCAGAAGGTCACTCATGCGGTGAACACGGCTGTCATTGATCTAAGTTCTTAACTACTCTCCTTATCATTAAGGAGAGAATTTTTTTGACAAGGAGGGTAATAAATGCTAAAAAAATACAGATCACTGATCATTCTTCTGACAGTTTTATTTATTGCAGGCGGCTGCGGAGCCGGGACACCAAGAACATTAGGCTCTGATATCCAAATTCCTGAAAACGGTCTTATTGCTTCGGAAACATTAAAGGAAATAAAGGAAAAAAACCTTGTTACTGTTTTCAAAGGAAATTCAAACGGTTATTCATATGAATGGACTATTTTCGGAAATGAGCTTGACATTACTGATGAAATAAATCTTAGTGCAGATATTTTCATAGATAAAAAATTTCAGACAGAAATAGTGCTGCACGGAGACAGTTCTCCGTTTCACTCTGTGATATCAGTACATACCGGATCAGATCTCAGAGGAATTCATTTTGATGCCTATGAATCAGAAAACGGCAAGCAAATAAAGACCGGCACTGTTACCGTAACAGGTGAAGAAAACAGCATTCTTAATTTTTCGCCCGGTAAACTGTCAGGAAAATATATTCTCAGACCTGAAAGCGAAACAGCAGGAACAGACACGGCTGTCAGTAAAACATCAGCTGAAAAAATAAAAAATACATCAAAAAAAGAAACAGTCAGCACACATTCCGAAACTGTATGTGTAAGCTCTGTATCCGCTGACGTTTCAAATTCAGAAAAAATATTCTCAGAAGATATAAACACCGAAAAACCGCAAACTTCATCCGCTGAATCAGATATTGCATACCAGAATACAGAAACTGCCGCAGAAGAAAAAAATGATTCCGAATTAAGATGCACGGTTCTTGTGGAATGTACAACGGTATTTTCCAATCTTTCAAAGCTCGAACCCGGAATAATAGATACCATTCCACAAAACGGTATTATAATCGATCATACAGAAACAACATTTTCCGAAGGAGAATCTGTTTTTGACGTTATAAAAAGACTATGTACGGAAAATAAGATACATTTTGAATTTGAGCACGTTCCGCTCTACAACAGTTCATATATAACAGCATTTAATAATTTATATGAATTTGACTGCGGAAGCCTGTCCGGATGGCTTTACAGTGTTAACGGATGGTTTCCGAATTACGGATCAAGCTGCTATGAATTAAAAAATAACGATGTAATAGAATGGCGATATTCATGTGATCTTGGAAAAGATGTAAACGGCGGACAAACTGTAAATCAATATCAATAAATCAAAAATTTAAACAGAAAGAAAAAATATGAAACGGTTATTTACTATTTTTATTTTAATGATATTTTTATCATATTCGGCAGAAATACCACAGGTTCATACAAAATTTGCTGCAGTAAAAGCAATATCCGATGCAAATGTTTCCGATACTGAAACTATATGTACAGATACTTTGAAAAAATTATCAGAAACACTGACTGAACCGGATGTTGGTACAATCGGAGGAGACTGGAGTGTCCTCTGTCTTGCCAGAGGAGAATATGAGGGCACAGGAAAAGAATACTATGACTCATATCTTAAGCGTGCCGAATCATCAATAAAGCAGCTGAGTGAATCCTCAGGCAAGAATAACGGCGCACTTCACAGATCAAAGTCTACAGAAAACTCAAGAATTATTCTGACACTGGGCTCAATTGGTTCCGACCCCCGAAATATTAACGGCATTGATCTGGTAAAACCGCTTGAGGATCTTGAATGGGTAAAAAAGCAGGGAATCAATGGAGTTATATATGCACTTATCGCTGTTGATTCATGCAGTTATCCGTATCCTGATGATCTCCATGAAAAGCTGATAGAAATGATTCTTCAAAATCAGCTTTCTGACTGCGGATGGTCTCTTGACAACGCCTCGGCAGATCCTGATATTACAGCAATTGCCATTCAGGCACTTTCAAAATACACATACAGACCTGAAATAAAAGAAGCTGTAGAAAAAGGTCTGACATGTCTGTCCTCTCTGTATATCAGATACTTTGAAAATGAAAACATAAGAAACTCAGAAACTTTATCACAGATAATAACTGCATGCACATGCTGCAAAACAGATCCCGGCAGGGATCCCGCATTTATATATAACGGAATATCTGTCTTAAATGAACTTCTTTCATATTATGACCCTGAAGCGTCCGGTTTCAGACACATAAAATCCGGAAACAGCAACAGCATGGCAACAGATCAGGCTCTTATGGCACTGATCTCATATGACAGGATGCTTAAAGACAAACCGGGAATTTTTAATATGAATGAGATAAATAATTATTTACCATATCCGAAAGTTGTCGGAACATCTCTGGACATTAAAGAAGGTCTGAACCTGAAAATTTATCTGAAAGCTGAGGAAAACGTCGCAAAATCATCTGTAAAGGTGTTTGACCTTACAGACAGTTCAGAGCTTATACGCACTGATCTTAACAGCATAAATAATACTGAAAATAACAGCTGTCATGTTTTATCTGTTCCGTTAAAGTACAATTGTATAAATGACATTTTAAATATCAGTATATACAATTCTGACCGGTCTTATAACAAAAACATAACCTATTCTGCAAGAAACTATCTTCAAAATGTATCAGACAGTACTGAAAGCTCTGAAATGAAAGATATAATAAGCAGAATTCTTGAGCTTGGAACCGATATACAGCTGTATGAAAACAATAAATCAGCATCATCAAAAATTACAGCTGATTCGGAAAATACTGATATAACACCGTCATTTCTGTCAGAAAAGCGTCCTTTCAGCTACAGATGCACTGATGATTCTGTTGAGTATCTTGGTTCGGAAATGATAATTGACAGCATTATAAAAGTCAGACATACATTTCTTTCCGAAAAGATACCGGAAAATATTTCTGACTATACAGCAAATGCAAACGGAGGTTATATTTTTCAGACTGAAAATATTTTGACAGCCGACTGTTTTTTTGATATTTCTGAATACAATTATTCTTTCGGATGCCTTGATTTTTCAGCCTCAGACTATCTCAGCTGCACCTGGACACATACAGATAATGTTTTTCTCAGACAGCTTTGCTGTTCAATTTACAACTACGAACAGTCAGTAAAATTATTTAACAATCTGTAAAATAACAATTTTATACTTGTTATTTTTTGAAATAACAGCTATAATATTTATAGCAATTTATAATGGAATGGAGAGTAATTCTTATGGAAACCGTAATGGAAAGATCACAGATTGATGACAAATTCAAATGGGCTATTGAAGATATTTATTCATCTGACGAACTTTGGAACAAAGATCTTGAAATAATGAAAAATAAAGCTGATGAAATCAGAAGTTATAAAGGCAAACTTTCAGAATCACCGGAAAAACTGGCCGCATATTTCAAATTAAATGATGAAATATCACTTCTGTTTGACAATCTTCTGAATTATGCACACAGAAGACGGGATGAAGATAACAGAAATCCTGTTTATCAGGAAATGTACGGAAAGCTTTCTGCTCTTATCTCAGAAATATCTGACGCATCGTCATTTGAAACTCCTGAAATAATCAGCATCGGAAAAGAAAAAATCGACAGCATGATTTCCGGATGTGAGGAGCTTAAGATTTACAAGCTGTACACAGACAGAATATTCAAACGTGAAGAACATACACTGTCTCCTGAAGAGGAAAGGATCATGGCTCTTGCTTTTCAGATGAGAGAAGCACCGGACAATATATATTCCGTATTCGGAGATGCTGAACTGACTTTTGATGACGCTGTTGATGCAAACGGTGAAAAACATGAAGTTACTCACGGTACATATATTCCGATGATGCAGTCAAACGACAGAGTGCTGAGAGAATCGGCTTTCAAATCAATGTACGGTTCGTATGACAAATATAAAAACACTATAGCAGCAATATTAAGTGCACAGACCCAGCAGCTGCTTTTTGTTTCAAAAGCAAGAAAATACAGTTCAACTCTTGAAGCATCCCTTACAAATACTGAAGTTCCGGTTGAAGTTTATCACAATCTTATCGATGCAGTACATAACAACATGGGTTATATGTACAAATATGTCCGTCTGAGAAAAAAACTGATGAAGCTTGATGAGCTTCACATGTACGATCTGTATGCACCGGTCGTTTCAGACTGCGATATCACGATCTCATTTGAAGAAGCAAAGAAAAATGTCTATGATGCCCTTGAAGTAATGGGGGATGAGTACAGAAGCATTCTTAAAGAGGGATTTGACAACCGATGGATAGATGTATATGAAAACAAAGGCAAAACCAGCGGTGCATACTCAGCAGGTGCAAAAGTCCATCCATTTGTTCTGCTCAATCACAAAGATACTCTGAACTGTGAATTTACGCTTGCTCATGAAATGGGTCATGCAATTCACTCATACTATTCAAACAAATACCAGCCTACTGTTTATTCAGACTATGAAATATTTGTTGCAGAAGTCGCATCGACCTGCAATGAAGCACTTCTTATGGAATACCTTTTAAAGAAAACCACAGACAAAAAAGAAAAAGCATACCTCATCAACTATTTCCTTGAACAGTTCAGAACAACGCTCTACAGACAGACAATGTTTGCAGAATTTGAACTTATCATAAATGAAATGACTGAAAAAGGGGAAGGGCTTACTGCTGACAACATGTCTGAAATATACTACAACCTGAATAAGCTCTATTTCGGTGAAGATATTGTTGTTGATGATGATATAAGACTTGAATGGGCAAGGATCCCTCATTTCTACTATAACTACTACGTATATCAGTACGCAACAGGATATTCAGCTGCTATAGCCCTTTCAAGAAAAATACTTAAAGAAGGTCCGTCTGCAGCAAAACAGTATATAGAATTTCTTAAAGGCGGCTGCTCAAAAACTCCGATAGAACTCCTCAAACTTGCCGGTGTTGATATGGCATCCCCTAAACCGATAAATGATGCACTTGAAATTTTTAATGAGCTTATTAATGAACTTGATGAACTCATGAATTAAAATTTCTTTCGGAGGAACGTAATATGAACAAAAAACCAGAAAAATTAATGTTCATTATGATATTGGGGCTTACTATTTTATGCACATCCTGTTCAGATAACGGAAATATCGTAACTGAGCAGAACAAATTTCTTGATGCGGTCGGGCAGGAGGATGAACAGATAAATACTTCATTCGGCATAACTGCATTTCCCGATCTGACAGTCCCGGCTCCGACGACCGAGGTCACCTTATCCGAAGATCAGAAATTTTCAATAGAAGACAAGAAATTATCAAAAGTAAATAAAGATACGCTGACATATGATTATTCCGAACTCAAATCATATGATATGATAAATGCCTTCAACAGCAGAAAATATACTTTTACATATTTTTTCCCGTCTACTGAAACCAGGCAGACCATAAGCTGCAGCGGTGATTCTGCAGTAATTACAAATGAATACTATAATCTGAAATATGCATCCCTTTACAAAGAAAAAAAATCATATTTAATGTACAAAGACAGATACTGCAAAAATGTTGTTACAGAAGAAGAAATAATAAAAGTAACCGAATTTTTCGAAAATCTAGGCTATGACAGCTCCGGTGAAATAAAAGTAAACGACGAGATCTGTCAGTATGAACGTTTTTACAACAAAGAAAAAGATTCAGAATTCATCTTTATATTTGACGAATCCGGATCTCCCGTCGCTCTGAAAAACGACGGCATCGAAATGAAGATCGAATTCTTCTCACCCAACATAGACGAAGAACTCTTCGAGATCCCCGATTCCTCAACAGAGATCTCCGAATCCGAAATGTGGACCCAACTCACCACCGACCTCCAACTCTAACATCAAATACGCGAATATGCGAAGGTGCAGGGCGACCGCAAAGCCCTGCTATACATCCCACATTTCACAAACAAAAATCCATAATACGCGAAGGTGCAGGGCGATCGCAAAGCCCTGCTATCCGTACCCCCATTTCACAAACTTAAATCCCTAATACGCGAAGGTGCAGGGCGACCGCAAAGCCCTGCAATACGTACCCCCATTTCACAAACTTAAATCCCTAATACGCGAAGGTGCAGGGCGACCGCAAAGCCCTGCTATACATACCCCCATTTCACAAACTTAAATCCCTAATACGCGAAGGTGCAGGGCAACCGCAAAGCCCTGCTTTCATTTTTTTTTAAATAATAAAAATAAACCCCTTGACAAACTCAATCCTAATATGATAAAATAATAAAGCCGCATGTATTTAGGTATTTCAAGCTGCTTATTTTAAGCACACCACTTACAGCGAGTTTTTTGGAAAGGAAGTAAACCAAAATGTACGCAATTATTGAAACCGGTGGCAAACAGTATCAGGTAAAAGAGGGCGATGTAGTATTCATCGAAAAGCTCTGTGCTGAAGCTGACGAAACAGTAAGCTTTGACAAGGTCATTGCTGTAAACAACGACAGCGATATGAAAGTAGGTGCTCCTTACGTTGAGGGTGCTACTGTAAGTGCTAAAGTTGTTAAGAACGGCAAAGGCAAGAAGATCAATATCCTTACTTACAAGCCAAAAAAAGGTTCAACAATGAAAAGACAGGGTCACAGACAGCCTTACACTCAGGTTAAGATTGAATCAATCAAGGCTTAACAGCTATGATTACCGCTGTTTTTTACAAACAAAGTGGGAATCTGACCGGCTTTAAAGTTAGTGGTCATGCAGGATATGCAGATGCAGGTTCTGATATAGTCTGTGCAAGTGTTACTTCGTCAGTTCAGCTGGCATGTAATCTTATCACAGAATATTTCGGTATCGAAGCGGAGGTTACAGCGCAGGACAATACGGTAGCTTTAAAAGTCAGGGAAACAAGCGATATTACAAATAAAATCATTACAGGTCTTTATGATCATATTGATTTGATATCGCAGCAATTCAAAAAAACGATTAATTTAAAATTTTCGGAGGTGTAAGCATATGTTAAATCTTAGTATGCAGTTTTTTGCTCATAAAAAAGGTAGCGGTTCTACTAAGAACGGTCGTGATTCTGAGTCCAAAAGATTAGGTGTTAAGAGAGCTGATGGTCAGTACGTAGTTGCTGGCAACATCATCGTTCGTCAGCGTGGAACACATTTCCATCCGGGTAACGGCGTTGGAATTGGTTCTGACGATACTCTTTTTGCAAAGGTTGACGGAGTAGTTAAATTTGAACGTCTCGGTCGTGACCGCAAACAGGTATCAGTATATGCTGATGCGCAGTAATAAATAGTCTTTTATTCAACTGAAAATCCCGAGCTGCACGCTTGGGATTTTCCTATATAATGATGTCATGTGCGTCTATGCACACATGAAAGGAAGAGCACAGATGTTTGTTGACAAGGCAAAAATCAGAGTCAAAGCCGGAGACGGCGGAGACGGAGCGGTATCTTTTTACCGTGAAAAGTATGTTGCTGCAGGCGGACCGGACGGCGGCAACGGAGGTAACGGCGGAGATATCGTATTTGAAATAGATGACAACTTTTCTACTTTAATAGATTTCAAATATAAGAAAAAATACGCTGCACAAAAAGGCGAAGACGGCGGTTCAAAGCACTGCACCGGAAAAAACGGTGAAGATCTTGTTATCAAAGTCCCGAGAGGTACTGTTGTAAGAGAATTCAACACTGGAAGGATCCTTGCTGACATGTCAAAAAATGAAAGACAGATCATTGCAAAGGGCGGTAAAGGCGGAAAAGGAAACTCCGTTTTCAAATCCTCAACAAGACAGATCCCAAGATTTGCAAAGCCGGGATATCCGGGAGAAGAATTTGAACTGTCTCTCGAATTAAAACTTCTGGCAGACGTAGCACTTGTCGGATTCCCAAATGTCGGAAAATCGACACTTATATCTGTCGTAAGCGCAGCAAAGCCCAAAATTGCCAATTATCATTTTACCACACTGGTACCTGTTCTCGGAGTAGTTAAGGCAGATGAAGATAAATCATTTGTAATGGCAGATATCCCGGGACTCATAGAAGGCGCCAGCGACGGAATCGGTCTTGGTCATGAGTTTCTCAGACATGTCGAAAGATGCAGACTTATACTTCATGTACTTGATGTTTCAGGATGCGAGGGAAGAGATCCGAAAAGCGACTTTGAAGTTATAAACAACGAACTTTTCAAATTCAGTGAAGATCTTTCAAAATGCCCTCAGATCGTTGCTGCAAACAAAAGCGACATGGCGACGGAGGAACAGATAGAAGACCTTAAAAACTATATCGAGGAAAAAGGTTATAAATTCTTTACTATTTCAGCAGCAACAACTGCCGGAACAAAGGATCTTATAAAATATATTTCCGGAGAACTTGACAAGCTTCCTCCTATCAAAGAGTTTGAACGTGAAGAAATTCCTGAAGAAGAACTCAGATACAAGGAAGAAAACAAAAACAAGATCACTGTCACCAAAGAAGGTGACACTTATTATATCGATGCCGTATGGCTTGAACCGATCCTCAGAACTGTCAACCTTGATGACTATTCATCACTTCAGTATCTGCAGAGAGTGCTTCAGACAAACGGAATATTTCAAAAGCTTGAAGATATGGGCATAGGCGAAGGAGAAACCGTTAATATTCAAGGTTTTGAATTTGAATATGTCAGATAAGAGGCAGAAATGGAAATGTTATCCCAAAGAGATGCCATGCAGTACAGTCCTCTGACACTAGCTTTTCTCGGAGACAGTGTCTACGAACAGCTTGTCAGGGAAAGAATTGTTCTCGACGGCAACACATCCGTCGCAAAACTGCACACCAAAACAACCAAAAAAGTATGTGCTGTGTTTCAGTCAAAAGCATATGATGTAATTTTACCATTGCTTGATGAAGATGAAACAGCAGTACTCAAAAGAGGAAGAAACGCTTCAGGTATTTCAGCACCAAAAAGCGCAGGAGTCATTGATTACAGACGGGCTACAGCCGTAGAGTGTCTTTTCGGATTTCTGCATCTTACCGGAAAAAGAGAAAGACTTGAAGAATTAATCAATATTATTCTATCGCAAACCGAGGAGGAAATCTAAAATGTCAGGACATTCAAAATGGAGTACCATTAAGAGAAAAAAGGAAGCTACAGACCAGGCAAGAGCTAAAATATTTACAAAAATTGGTCGTGAAATAACAGTATGCGTAAAAGAAAGCGGCGGAGATCCTTCAACAAACTCCAAGCTTCGTGATCTTATCCAGAAGGCAAAATCAAATAACGTTCCTTCTGACAACATCGACCGTATCATCAAGAAAGCCAGCGGCGGTGAAGACAAGAACAACTACGTTTCAATAACATATGAGGGATACGGTCCGAACGGTGTTGCTGTTATAGTTGAAACTCTTACAGACAACAAAAACAGAACAGCGGGAGACGTTCGTCACTACTTTGATAAGTTCGGCGGAAACATGGGTACAAGCGGATGCGTATCATTTATGTTTACAGGCAAATCGATCGTTGTCTGTGAAAACAAAGGATACGATGAAGACAAGGTTATGGAAGACTGCATGGAAGCAAACGCTGATGATTTCAGCATAGAAGACGATGTAGTAGAATTTGTCGGAGCTCAGAACTCACTTCATGCTATCAGAGATGCTCTTACAGAAAAGGGCTATACTGTTCTCTCAGCAGAAGTTGAAC
>JAZQPR010000291.1:0-25664 GCA_045628605.1 Oscillospiraceae bacterium | reverse complement strand
CGCACGTTTATTCCCGCCGCACGCCGCATATTCCTCTGCAAGCGAACGAATCTCTTCAATAAAATCCATGTTTCATGCCTCCTGTTACGTTTTGTATTCAAAGCTCTGCTTTTTACAAGAAGAGGCGATTCGAAGAATCGTTTTCGCTGGAGTCGGAGATTGTACTCCGACTTCAGCGAAAGAATAGAACCCGGAGCCTTTTGAGGCGGGTGATATCCTCTTCGTCGTTATATATTTATTCGAAAGCTGACACAAGTGTCAGTTTTTCTGAGGGAGAATATTTTGAATATGTTTCTTTCTGAAAAGAAAACGATCTATAAGAAATTTTTCAGGTTTCTTGTATGGCGTTTAATATTTATAAATAATGATTACATATTTTCAACCGGCTCAATTGCAAGAACATCAAGATGCTTGAGCATGAGCTTTCTTGTGAAGCAGATAAGTGAGATCCAGTTTTTCTTTTTGTCTTCGTCTGTTTCAGTGATGATGTGGTTGTCGTGATAGAATTTTGAGAAGGCTGTTGCGAGCTTGTATGCGTTGTCGCAGACATAGTTCGGAGCTTTTTCGTCTATGGCATGACGGAATGCTTCACCTGTGAGAAGGATGGTAAGAATAAGTTCACGTTCTGCATCCGTGTAGAGTTCTGTTACAGGATCGGTGCAGTTTTCTGAGTTGGTTTTCTTTATGATTGAATTGATACGTGTGATTGTGTAGAGGAGATATGTACCGGTTTTTCCTTCGAAGGAGAGGAATTTGTCGAGGTCGAAGATGTAGTCTTTTGATCTGTGGTTGATGAGGTCACCGAATTTTACAGCTGCGACACCAACGCGCTTGGCGATTTCCTTGTGGTCTTCCTCGGATACATATTCGGATTTGCTGAGTTTTTCTTCAGCGGCTTTTGTTACTGTTTCAAGAAGGTCGGAGAGCTTCATTACTCCGCCGTCACGTGTTTTGT
Organism: Oscillospiraceae bacterium; assembly: GCA_045628605.1. GTDB lineage: Bacteria > Bacillota > Clostridia > Oscillospirales > Ruminococcaceae > HUN007. Next base: position 24,709 of record JAZQPR010000291.1, on the reverse strand, counting down.
ATGGCTTTCCGTCGCTGCCGTTCATTGTGCCGAAGCCTAAGAGTTCGAGTTCTGTGTCATTTGGTACAAGGTCAGCTTTTCTTGCACATCTGAATACCTGTGTGAAGTGGAGATCCTGACGTTTGTCAACTACATACCAGATCTTCTTCGGTTTGAAGTCGCGGTTTCTCTGGATGATGGTTGCGAGGTCGGTGGTTGCATAGATACTTGAACCGTCTGATTTTCTGATGATAACAGGCGGGATCGGAACCTTGTCGCCCTCTTCTTCAACGTCTACGACCATAGCGCCTTCACTTTCATGGAGAAGCTTCTTGTCTGTAAGGATAGAAACGAGTTCGTCTATGTATTTGTCAGCATCACTTTCGCCGTACCAGAGGTCAAAGTCAACGCCGAGTTTGCTGTAGTTGCCCTTGAGGTCTGCGATGGATACTCTGAGTATTTCTTTCCATAATGCTATATATCCCGGTCTGCCGTTCTGGAGTTCGCCGGTTGCTTTGTGAGCTTTTTCCTTGAAGACTTCGTCGGTTTTGCTCTTCTGGCTTGCGAAAGGATATATTTCGTTGAGCATGTCGGCATTTAATTCAGGTACGTAGCCTTTTTCGAAGCTTGGTTTGAAGCATTCCCAGTCAGGGTTTCTTTCTTCGAGTTCTGCTATTACGAGACCGATCTGAAGTCCCCAGTCTCCGAGATGTACGTCGGAAACGACTTTGTAGCCGCATGTGCGGGCAAGTCTTTTTAATGATTCACCGATTATCGCTGAACGGAGATGACCGATATGGAGCGGCTTTGCTACGTTTGGTCCGCCGTAGTCCATAACGATGGTGTCTTCTGTTTCTGCCTGCGGGATTCCGAGGTGTTCGTCCTTTGCAACTTTATCGAGGAGAGAAACGAGGTAGGCATCGGTCATTGTGAGGTTTAAAAAGCCCGGCTTTGCTACTTCGACTTTAAGAAAGTCCATGTCTTTTTCGAGTATTGCTTTTATTTCATCAGCTATGATGAACGGTGCTTTTTTGTACTGCTTGGCAGCGGCGAATGCGCCGTTGCACTGGAACTGGCAGAGGTCAAGTCGGTCGGAAACGAATACTGCTCCGAGGGATTTGTCATAACCGCACTGTTCAAACGCAGCTGAAACTTTGTCTGTGAGTATCTGAGTTATTGTTTTCATATGTAAACGCCGTGATATTACGGCTTCCTCCTTAGTGTTGAAATATATTTAGTCACTATAAAATGATATCATATTTTTGGGGAAAATGCAATGATAAATTTTGCAGGGCTTTGCGGTCGCCCTGCACCTTCGCAATTCATATTTATATTTGTATATTTGTATTGGGGGAGAGTAAAGGTGAATGGGGTGGGTTTGCAGGGCTTTGCGGTCGCCCTGCACCTTCGCGTTTGCGTTCACATCAGCATCAGCATAAGCATAAGCATAAGCATAAGCATAAGCATTTATTTTTAGTAGTAGAGGAAAATGTCGCGGTTGGTGGGGGCGGTGAGGTCGAAGTAGTAGTGGTAGTCGTAGCTGAAGTAGTTTTCGTTTACGCGGCGTTCGGCCCAGAGACCGTGGTTGTAGAGGTAGTAGCTGAAGTCGTCCTGGTGGTCGAAAAAGTATCGGACGGAGTTTTCGACGGCGGCGAAGGTCTGGGGGTTCTGGGATTTGTTTCGGTCGTAGAAGGAGTATGCGTTCTGGCCGGTGTAGGAGGAGGCGCCGGAGAAGCCGTTTCGGAGAACGCTTTCGATTGTGTTGGGGTAGACGTTTGATTCCACGCGGTTGAGGATCTCGGCTACTATGGCTGCTTTGCATATCAGCTGGGTGGTTTCGTCACATCTGTAGTTTACACCGTTTGCTTCCTTGTATACTGCGTTTACAAGGAGCTTGTATTCGTATGAATCAGGGTCGGGGAGAGTGTATTGAATATTTCTGGAGGGGATTTTTACTAAGGTGGTAAGGTCACCTGATTCTTCAGCTCTTATCATACATATCCATTTTGGACTTTCGATTCGGTCAAGTGATATTTTTCCCCACAGTTCTTTTGTGTTTTCATCTTCCCAGGTTTCAAATACAGTTGCGTATCTGTTGCTGTTGTTTTCGTATTTTATACTTTGTACGGCTGCGGAGAAATTGTGGTCATTCAATACATTTAAAGGGTTGTTGGTTCTGTCGTCTTCTATATATACTTCGACAGGAAACGGATCGCCTTTGGCAGCTGCTTCCCTGAGTTTGGCCTCGGTAATGCTGATGGTTCGTTCTTCCGTCTCCGAAGCAGCAGCGTAGTCTGTTTCGGCAGCTTCGATATCTCCGATATCATTGTAGGTTATGGATGTATAAAGTATCAGTTTAAAAATTACAATATCATAAACATCAACAATGCCGCTGCCGTCGAGATCGTAAGCTTTCAGTTCTTCATCGGAAAGTTCGTTGTCTTCGCTTAACAGCAGTAATTCAAAGGACTGCATATCATATGAGTTGATGATGCCGTCACAGTTTACGTCACCAAGAAGAATCTCTTCAAAAACTTCTTCTGATGTAGTAGTGACAGTCTCTTCATAAGTCGTTTCTGCTGTAGTAACGGTCTCTTCATAAATCGTTTCTGCAGCAGCTGCGGTCTCTTCATAAGTCGTTTCTGTAGCGGCAACAGTCTCTTTATAAGCAGTTTCTGCTGTAGTAACGGTCTTTTCATAAGCTGTTTCTGACGCAGTTACTGTTTCTTCCAAAACCGTTTCCGGTGCAGTAACTGTTTTTTCCAAAACCGCTTCTGATGTTGTTGCGGTTCCTTCACAATTCATTTCTGACGCAGTTACGTTCTTTTCATGAACTGCTTCTGATGTGGTTTCGGCCTTTTTTACATTGTCAATTGCGGATACTGAACATTTGTCTTTGTATGAAAAAAAAGAAAAAGAAAATGCAGATAATATTAAAAACGTTCTTAAAAAATTATTTCTCATTTAATACTCCCGGATAACATGATTTTGATAAATTTATATCTCCGTTCCTGTTCTTTTTTTCTCTGTTTTTCTAAATTCCTAATCATTTATTATATCGAATAAGATCAGCAAATGTCAATAGAATTTTTGTAAAAAGAATGTGTCATTGTTCAAAAAAAGAATGCTTGACAATTCATGCAGAAACAGAGTATACTTATGAATAATTTGAGAAATAAATAAGATCAAAATGACAGTATACCTATGCGACTAAACGTCGGAAAGTATAGATAAAAGAAACAGAGCAGGCATCAGATTGAAATGATCCTGCATTTTTTTTTAAAAAATTTTTTAAAATGTTGTAACACTTTCATTGTGATATGTAAATATATTTAATGGAAGTCAAAAATGCATTTAATGGTTTAAGAAAATAACATCAGGATAGAAAAGGAAGTCTTAAAAATGTTCTGAATGTACATTTCCTTAATATGGACGGTGAAAAAATGACTTACAGAGAATTTGTTCGGCAAAAAAATGAAGATGATATAAGGAACTTTCGTGATATTTTTGATCAGTACTGCGGATATGTTCATACTATAGTATTCAATATTCTCCGAAGCAAAGCCTCAAAGGAGGATATCGAAGAGTGTGTCAGTGATGTATTTGCAGATGTTTACAGATACTATGACGGAAGCAAGTTAAACAATGGGGATATGGCAGGTTTTATCGGGATCGTTGCAAAAAGAAAAGCATACAGATATTATTCAACGCTGAATACATTTGGTGAGGATTCGATATATGACGGAACAATTGAAGAAATTGAATCTTCTGAAAATGTAGAAAATGAAGTTACAAACAGAGAACTTCAGAAAAATATTTTAGATATTTTAAAGCATCTGAGCGAACCGGATTTCACAATAATCATTCAGAAATATTATTTTAAACGAAATTCCAGAGAAATATCAAAAATGGTTTCCATGTCACCTCAGGCGGTGAGGGTAAGAAGCTTACGGGCGCTAAAAAAATTAAGATATGCTTTTGATGATTTAAACCTGTAAATGTAGGAGTGTTATTTATGAAAAATAAAAAATTAAATCTGGATATGCTTGAAAATGCAAATTCAGAAATTCTTGAGCAGCTGTCAGATGAGGATAAGCTCTCGGATGCTGAAAAGGACAGAATGTTTGAACTCAGCATAAAATATTATTATGGTGAAGTTTCAGATAATACCAAATCGAAAAATGTTGATATGCAGGCAGAGGTAAAAAACAGAATCTTTTTTCGGAAAAACACTGCGGTTGCTGCAGTTTTACTGATCGTACTGGTAAACGCAGTCATAATAGGCGCGTTAAAAACAAAGAACGATGACGGAATTACCAATTACGGAAACGGAAATGACCAGGTGGTTTCAAGCATGACCTCTGATACCGGAAAAGAAAATGTCATTATTCATGCAGATACCGAAATTACCTCAGTCAATAAAAAAATCAGCAGAGTTGCAACAACAGCTGAAAAGTCAGAAACTGAAAAGGAAAACAGTATGTCTGCTGTTAAAACAGAGGATATTCCTTCAGTTTCTGAAGCAGTAAGTTATGAGGTAACTGAAGACCAGATCCGGACTGAAAAAGAAAGTGAAATGGTAAAAAACACAGTAACTGAACCTGAAAACAAACCTGAGGAAAACAAAACAGAGGCTGTAACGACAGAAACTGACGATATTGAAAGACTTGTCAGATTACTTGATTCCCAAAAATACATCAGTTCATCCGATACAGTACGTTCTGATTTTTCTTTCTCACCGGATGGAAATACGATTTATTTTATAGAGCAGACCGGTTGTGTGTGGAAATACAATAAATCATCGGAAAATGATTCGCTTGCTGAAGAAGCAAAGCTTAACGACGAAGATCTGGAGGTCGTAAACGGGTATCTGGAAAGCTATGGAAATGAATTGTTCAAAATCTATCCTGTTGATACAGATTTTCTGGAGATAAAATTGAAGTCACTGTCATATACTGCTCCTTCCGGTGACGGAATACCGAAGTATACATTTTCTCCGAACGCTCTTTATCAATATGAAATAGATCTTGAAAACAGGCTTGTATGGAGAAGCAGTGTTTTGCCAAACGGAGAAACTGTCAGAGAAGAAGCAAAACTTACTTCTGATATTTATTCAGTTATTGAAAAATGTATAGCCTTTTATGGTGACAGTGTATTTGGCTGGTTATAATAAGGTTACAGATAATTGCAAAATCCCGGAATGTGATGATCATAAATCATTTTATCAGAAAGGAAAAGTGTAATTTAATCTGTTGCCGGGAAAGATATAGATTACACAAGGTGAAGATATGAGAAATAGGCGAAAAATTCAGGCGGCGCTGACAGCTTTGGTTTTTGTTGCTTCCGCAGCATTTCCGCATTTTACTGACAGTGCTGTTTTCAGCGGGAATGTATGTGCTGTTGCAGGTGAACCTGAATTTCAGACAATGACATTATCTGATGACGGAAAAGATTATTTAATAATAACCGGTGCAGAAAATGTCGGTGAGGAGCTTGTTATTCCTTCAGAAATTGACGGTACTGCAGTTAGAGCGGTTTCTGCAAATGCATTTGAAAATAATCAGAATATCAAATCTCTTGTCATTTCAGAAGGTGTAGCACAAATTGATGATTATGTATTTTCAGGGTGTTCAAATCTTGAAAATGTAACAATTCCTGATACAGTAACCAAAGTATCAATACGTTCTTTTTTAGGCACCAAGTGGCTGAGAGAAAAAATGAAATCTCAGGAATTTTTAATAGAGGGAAACGGGATCCTGCTTTGTTATAATGTTCAGAGTACAAAAAAAGATGTTGAGGTTCCTTCAGATGTTACTGTAATTGCAAAAGCTGCTTTCAGCGGTGCAATATTTATCGAATCGGTAAAACTCGGAAAAAATGTAGAAAGAATAGAAGAAGATGCATTTAACGAATGCAGCAATCTTAAAAAAATCAATATCGGAAGCAATGTGAAGATAATCGGTTATAATGCATTTTACAGCTGTGGTTTCAAAAGTATCTCCTTTCCTAAGTATACAAAAATAGAAGGTATTAACGTCAATTTATTCAGAGATGAAAAATCTCAAAAACCGTTTCCGAATGGTGTTGTATTGAGAAGCTACAGCAACAGCAGCTTACAGATGTATGCTGAGAATAATAATTTAAAATTTGAAGAATATTACAATTGCTATGATGTGGATAAAGACTGTACAGTTGACAGTTCGGACATCATTTATGAGAAAAATTATCTTGCAATGTGCAGTCAGAATAACAGCAATGAATACGATGCTGATGTAAATGAAAATTCAAAAGCAAATATCTTTGATCTGATAAGACTTAAAAATCATATACTTTCAGGAGAAGCTGAAAAAGATTCAGACAGAGATGTTTACGAAGTATACCAAGGAGAGACGACTGCTCCGGTTACAACAGCAGTAACAACATCAGCTGCCAAGACATCGACAACAGCATCTGTGAAGGCCACTACAGCAGCGACAACATCGGTGCCAAAGACATTATCAACAGCCGCAAAGACCACCACAGCAGCGACAGCATCGGTGCCAAAGACATCATCAACAGCTGCAAAGACCACCACAGCTGTGTCAACGGCGGTTACTGCTTCAAAACAATCGGTTACAACTGCAGACTCAAAGTCTTCAGATATATCAGGATCAGCAACTGCCAAAACCAGTCTGACCGGAAATAACAAAGGAGAGTAATGATGAAGAGAAATAATCTTAAAAAGAACATAGCTGCACTTATGGCAATGCTGATGACGGTATCATCATCCGACAGTATTCAGATGATAAATATCATTAATGCTGAAGATAAAAACCCTTCAGAAAGTACAGAGCAGGAATTTAACGAAAAAGCAAATGTTTATATCGAAAACGTCAACTGTACAGGCGGCGATGAAATAGTTGTCAGTGTCGGGATCGCAGACTGGAAAAACAAAGATATAGCAGATATTGAATTAAATCTTTCTTATGTTGTCAGTGAAAATGGTCTTTCATTTAAGGAAATCAGAGGACTGGGCGGAATCGAAGCATCTCAGACTGAAGAGGGAAAGATAACGATCAAAGGAAACATTTCTGAAATAAAGGAAAAATATCGCGGAAGAACTGCTGAAATTGTATTCTCAGTACCGGCAAACGAAAAAGAAAGTAAATATTATGTATATCTTACCGGTGCAGAAGTAAAAAACAGTAAAGGTCAGAAATATACTGTAAAAAATGTAACAGGTATTATCAGTGCTTCATCAGCTCTTGTTCCTGTTAATCTTTCAGTTACTGCTGTAAGTTCAAAATCCGTTTCACTTTCATGGGAATACAGCAACAGAAATGATTCAAAAAATAATGTTTCAAAATATATCATATATCGTGACGGTGAGAAGGCCGGAGAATCAGAAAGCACCACATTTACGGACAGCGGACTTACAACCGGTGAGGAGTATGCATATACTGTAATAGGATACGGTGCAAATGATTTTAAAACATCAGAATCAGATTCGCTGATAGTAACACCGGCTGCACCGGTGATCAATGAAATAAGAGTTGATTCAAGAGACGGTTATGTTGGCGGAAATACATGTGACGCTTCAGTTATTCTTGAAAATCCGGTTAAAAATGCTAAATTGTCTGTTTCATCCAAGGATAAGAACGGAACTCTGAAGGAAGTTGCAGCCGAAAGCAATTTCTCAGGTTCAGAGTATTCATTTATATGGAATCTGACAACATGTTCAGAAAGTGATTACACCCTTGAAGTTAAGCTTGCTGACAGTGACGGTACAGTGATCAGCAAGTCTTCTGACACGATAAAAGTAGACAGAACAGCTCCTGATGTTCCGGAAATAACAGAAAATCTTTCTACAGCCGGAGTTATTTCTTTCATGTTTAAGGGCGCTTCACAGTATAATACATCAAAATATAATATCTACAGAAGAACCAAGGATACAGAGTTTGTTCTTATCGATACAGTACCGCATGAAGAGAGTAAGAAAACTTATTCATATACAGATAAAAAAGCAGATGATAAAACTGAGTACTATTATGCTGTTTCTTCAGTTGATGTTTTTGATCAGGAGAGCTCAAAATCTGATGAAAAACAGATAAAACTTTCAGAATCTGACAGTGAGATACCTGTAATAACTCTGTTTACTCCTGAAAGCGGAAGCTTTGCCGGAGCAGTTGATATTCATGCAGAAGCAAAGGATAATTCAGGAATATCAAAGATCCAGCTCCTTATTTCAGAGGACGGAAATAAAACATGGTCTGAACTGTATTCGCTGGAAAACGCAGAGGTTCTTGATTATAAACTTGATTTGAGCAAATATGACGAGGCTGATATCAGTATCAAAGCAATGGCATATGATATTGCCGGAAATGAGAGCAGCGGAAAGAACATAATGAATTATCATGCTGACAATCATGCTCCTGAGAAAGTTCAGGGTGTATTACGTCTTGATGATTCCGGAAAAAGCGTTGTCATTAACTGGAATGATGTAAGTGATGCAGACAGAGATCACTTTATAGTTGAATACGGCAAGGTCGGAAGTGATCAGAAGGAAACGGCTGAAGTTTCAGACAAACTGGGAATAGAATTAAAAAATCTTCTGCCTGACTGTGAATATGAGCTTACTGTTGCTGCAGTGGATAAACTGAATAATATCGGCGAAAAATCCGATGTGTTCACATTTAAAACCGTATATGACGAAGAAAATTTAACAGTATCATCTGAAAAGTTAAAGAATAAATATCAGAACGGAGATTTTGATATTGTATTTAACGCAGCATCAAAGAACGACACTGTTATGATAAGCAAAATAGTTATTGAAAAATCCTTCAACAATGCTGATTTTGAAGAGCTGATATCCCTTGACAATCAGAAGAAAAGCAGCACAATGAAGGGAACATATAAGTTCATTACTTCTGAACTGAGTGACGGACCGGTTTATTTTAGAGCGTATGCAGTTGACAATAATGAAAATAAATCATCATATTCTGATGTTGTGGAGTATGTTATCGACAGAACACCATGCAGCAAAGTCGAAAACCTGAAACAGTCAGCTGAAGGCAGAACTGTAACTCTTACATGGGATCCTGTATCTGAGGAAGACGTATCAAAATACATTGTTTACAAAAGCACAGGCGGTACAGAAAGCATTGTCGGAGAAACTGAGAGCTGCACTATTACAGATGAAGATACAAAGTACAACTGGTCATATACTTACTGTGTCGCTGCAGTTGACAAAGCAGGAAATATAAGTGTAAAAAGTGATTCTGTGACCGCTTTGACAGGAGAAGCTGATCATGCTTCGGATTATATCGACATTATTAAATATACATCGAAAGATATAGAACTTTCACATCTTAATAAGGTACTGGAGTTTGCTGCATCATCTAAAAACGGCATAAAAGAGATGAGTATCAGTTATAAGACTGATGAAGATCAGAATTATAAGATTCTTGACTCTGTAAAATTTGAAGATGACAAGGCTCCCACAGAACATTTATTTAAAGCAGATGTTTTAAATGAAATCCTTGATAACAATGATACAGTATATATAAAATACAGTGCAGTAAATACCACTTCAAAGAAATGTGAAGAAGAAGTTCAGTATTCCATAGACAGAAAGAGTACCGTAGTTTCAGATCTTACCGCTGTACAGGACGGAGACAGTATTACACTTTCCTGGAAAGCAGAAGAAAATGATATGACAGACTATTATGCTGTATACAAAAAATATGATGACGGAAAATATGAATACTGCGACAGTATTAAATCAGACAGTTCATTAAACGGTTCATATACTTTTACAGACAATGATATATATCACGGTGCAAATGTACAGTACAAAGTTGAATCATACAGCAAAAACATGAATGATCGTTCATTTGAGTCAAATGTCTGCAAAATAAAATCCAAGCCGACTGTTGATATCATCTCTCCCGGTTTTTACGAAGTCGGTATGGAAGTTATGATAAATGCAGAAAAGACATATGATGTCTGCGGAATTAAGTCAGTTACAGTTGATTTTGGTGATGGTTCAGCAGATACTGTTTCAGATGCGGCCAAGGCTAAGTGGCTTCATGCATATACTGAATCAGGAACCTATAATATCACTGTTACCGCTGTAAATACAAACGGAACGTCAAATAGTCTGACAAAACCGATCGTTATTAAGGATTCTGAAGACTTTGGAACAGTAAATGTTAAGGTTTATGACACAACAGGCAATATAGTTGAAGGTGCAAAGGTATACTGTCTGGATGAAAACGGAACACCGGCAGATGAAACAGCATTAACTGACAAGAACGGAAATGTAACTCTGAATGTTCCGGGCGGAGATTATGAACTGTATATTTATTCTGACGGTTATCTGCCTGATGTAAAAATTCTTTCTGTTCATAAAGGAGAAACAAAATCTGTTGATTTTTCTATAGTAAAAGAAGATATTGTATCTGCAACATTTGATGTTAAACGTCTTACTCTTGAACAGATAAAAGAAAGAGGCATTGATACAGATGCTCTGAAAAACAAGCAGTATGCTGAAGTAGGTGTTTTACTGAATTATGAAATGGAATATACATACAAAGAGAGAGTTGTGATCGACTGTCTTACCGGTGAGATCATCGACAGAAATGATGACGGCGCATATTATATGGATAATTATGGAAACAAGCCTGTTTCAAGATTTACCGGATGTTCATACGGAGATGTTCTGTGGAGACCGGTCAAAATGATCATAAATCCGAAAACAGAAACGATCCAGTCAGTTATTTGTATGAAGATGCCGGAGGTTTCATTTACAAAGGAATTTTTTGATGTTGAACTTCTTATCTGCAACAATTCCTCAGCTGAATTTGAAATGCTTGACAACCGTATTGAACTTGTTGTACCGGATGGAATGACACTTTCTGATGTATCACCGAGCAAAAAAACAGTATCTGTAGACAGCATTCCCGGTGAAACGAGCAAACAGATAACCTGGATCTTAAGAGGTGATACCGAAGGAAAATATCAGCTGACAGCAAATTATACCGGTACCATTTCAGAAATAGGCGAACGAGTTGAAAGAACATTTTTAAGCGATGAGATCAAGGTTTATGGTGCCAAGGCAGCTCATATTGATATTTATGTTCCCGATCAGCTTGTAAATAATGACATGTATGTAAAGATGGCTGTTACAAATGATTCAGATTTTCCGATTTACAACATTCCTGTAGAGGCAAATCTGTTTGCCGCAAGTGCTTCTCTGATGAAGAAACACGGAATAAACACAGGACTGGTTCAGTGTGTATTAAAAGGTTCAGACGGAAAAGAAACAGTTGTATCACGTGAACAGCTCATCAAAGATGGTAAGCTGAAATCTCTGAGTCCGGGATGTACGATCAGCATGATCTATCATCTTACCAATGTTTTTCTTGATGCAGAGCATCTGGATACAGGTGAATTTATTAATTTCCAGGATGAAGTACTGAATCTTTTTGGTGCCACAACATTTACAAGATCAACCGGAATAGAATGTAATACTCATATATGCAGTGAAAGTGAAATATATACGATCTATGATCACTCAAATGATGCATCAAACTTTGCAAGGGTAAAAAAAGACTATCCTGTAATTCTCAAAGTTCTTAAAAATAATCCTGCTACAAAAACTATTGAAAACAATCTTACCAAAGCATGGAATGAAATAGCAGAGTATGAACATAATGATGATTATCTGGAGCTGTATGTAAAATCCCGGACCGGTCAGCCTTTGAACAGGGATGATTATAAGGATACTGACAAGAAAGAACTTATCAGAAAAGAAATATTAACACTTCTGTCATCTGAAGAAACTGCAGAATGTGTATTCAGTGATATTCAGACAGGATATGTAAATGCATTTTCACAGATGCAGCAGTTCTTAAGAAATACAGGTTTAAACACAGAATATGAGGAACTGTTTAAAAAAGCTGCAAAAGACAAGGCCTTTGTTCAGTCAGCAACAAGAGTTCTTCTTATGTCAGATGAATCAGATTTCTGTCAGTATATTACAGATTATTTTGAAAGTACTCTTAATTACAGCTTCTCTTCAGTTGAAAAAATTATTTTCAGGACTATAGTGTATGCAAATACTGGTAATCTGAAAACTAAAATGAGCAGTGTTATATTTGATTCTGTATGCAGCTATACAAACAATATCCTGAAAACACTGAAAAATGCAAAATGGGCTGCTCCTGCAAATCCTATGTCAGAACTTGTAAGTGAAGTTGCCGGAGAAATGCTTGACAATCAGCTTAAGCTGTCTGAAAAAGAAGTTATTGACTGGCTGTTTGTTACAGATCGTATAGCTGCCATGTTCGGAGACCTTGATCATGTAATGGACAATCCGGATCTTGTTCTGGTAGATTTCCTTAAAGTATCGGTTTACTTTGATTTTGAAAGTTTCCTTTATTCAAGAAATTATAAGGTTCTTGAAGATGATATAGACAACAAATATCTGATCCCGGCCCGTATCCTGATTCTTGATTCAATGACAGATACAATTTCCGCTGCATTTGACAGAACCAAAGCTGCTTCACTCGGAATGAAATATCTCGAATGTCTTGTAAAGCTTAACATAGATAAATGCAGCGCAGTCAAAGCGTTCAAATACTGGATCGAAGATGATTATATGGATATGGAATTTTTAACTTCTCCGGATCTGTTTGAAAAATACGTTGATATTGAATGGAGACAGGGCGCAGGAGTTGAATTGCTGACAGAGTATACGGAGCTTTTCCAGATGTTTGCAGATGAGATATTCTCACGTTCAGGACAGTATATTAATTATGATACACTTGCAGATCTGAGTATCGATTACAGTACCGGTCAGACATACTGCACATTTGACAGCACCTATGAGTACTGTTTTATTGACCAGACCAAAAAAACAACAGAGTGGGTACAGTGTACCGGAGAAAGAATATCTGTATATCCGGGAGAATATGATCAGATACAGCTTAGAAATACAAAAACAATGAATATTCAAACAGAAAATATTCTTCAGCCGAAAGAACTTACCGGAAACTATACTGCCGCATACAACAGCGGAGAATATACGATTTCAGGCTGTGATGAAGATGATATTTATTTTATGTTATCGGATACTGCTGATGTTTCTGATGATGTATGGGCATCAAAGGCAGCTTTGTACACTCAGGGTATGACTATTAAAGGAAACAAAGCAAAATATGTCCTTTTCAGAAAGAAAGCATCCGCTTCCGCACCTGCATCAAAGATAAAGGCTGTTGAAGTATGTACAAAGGCAAGTGTTGCGATCAGCATTTGCGGAAAAGGAAAAGTAACAGGTGACGGTTTGTATGAATTAGGTTCTGATGCAGTTCTTACAGCAGTTCCTGACAGCGGTTATACTTTTGAAGGATGGTCTGCTGACGGAAAACTGTTATCTGCAGAGAAAACATACAAACTTGAAAAAATTTCAGAAAACTGCGAGGTTTATGCTTCTTTTGCACCGGCTATGACGGAGGATGTTTCATATTCTTCAAATATTCCGGATGCAGTTGTAACAAGAACTGCCGTAGTTGCAGGTTCTGATGTTATATATGATGTATATTCCACTATCCCTGACAGCATGACGGATATAGTATTCAGTCACTGGGAAGACGAAAACGGAAATGTTTTATCTGTATCCGAGCATTTTGTATACTCAGGAACAGAATACAAAACACTGATAGCAGTTTATGTTAATAAAGGAGAATAAAAATGAGTAACAGGAAGAAAATCACTAAAATAACATGTCTGATCCTTGCAGCATCAATGTTTACTTCACAGAGTGTTTTTTCAGACAATACTGCCGTTGTCACAACTTCTTCAGCTGATAATACCAAAACAGTAGTTTCTTCTTCCGGTTCAGAAACTGAGCCGGAAAAGACTGAAAAAACTGCTGCCGTTTCAGAAAGTGCAGCCAATAAAACCGATGAAAGCAATACAGAATCATCTTCAGCATCAGCAAAAGTTTCAGCATCAGAAAAATCTGATGCTGAAGCTGCTGAAAAAGAGACAGTAAAAAATGAAACAAATGAAATAAAAGATGATAATAAATCTTCTGTCAAAAGAAACTATATTCAAAACAAAGAATTAAGAATAGATAATAATTCTGTAGAATTATATGAAGATACTGTATGTGACAATGCAATTATAAGTTATTCTTTGGCATTAAAAGGACATGACCTTGATATAAACGGCGATTTGACACTGAACAGATCTAACAGTAAATTATTATTACAGGGCGGAAATCTGACTGTAAAAGGTAATGTGTATATTGATGATGGAGGAAGCATTGACATAAGCGGAGGTACATTGACTGTATTGGGAAATGTGTGTATGTCCAGTCAGAGTAATCTTATTATAGGCGATGGTTCAGCAGAAATATCCGGTGATGTCATAATGGGATATAAAAGGACAGCTGAAGACGGAACAAAATACTATTCTACAGAAAGATCATATTCCAGTAGTTCTTTTATTAAGATGGAGGATAAAAAAGGAATACTAAAAATAAACGGATCTTTGCTTGATAATTCATATGTTCCTTCAGTTTATAAGGCAGGAACACTGGAACTGAAAGGCGATTATAATGTTTTTTATTATTATCAATGTGAACCGACGGTTTCAGAAAAAGATTTTAAATTAATTCTGAACGGAGATAAAAAACAAAAAATTTCAGCAAACAATAAATCAATAATTATTTCAAATCTTGAAATAAACAACACTTCAAAAGAAGGTGCAGAGGTCGATGGTATAATTGTTGAAAATGTTGTAAATAATACTAATACACCGGTAACTCCCGGATTTCTTAATGCTGACAGCATAATATCACTTAAAAAAGACAGCGAATGGGATCAGGAAAAAATGAGCGGTCATTATATTGATCTAAACGGCTTTACTCTTACAGCTAATGATGACCTTGATCTGAAAGATACATGCATTAATGTCAATAAAGGTTCTCTTATAGTCAAAGGCAGTCTGGATACGTCTGAAACCGGAATACTAATTATGCATAATGAGGAGGATCAGGTTTCAGTTGAGAAAGAATTTACTGTTGACCTTGATGTAAACAGATGCAGTTTTGAATCCGGTACCATTAATTGCAAAGGAAATGTTACTTTTGAAAAAACAAGAAGCGATACTTTTTATTCGGGATCAGATTTTACGATGGTATTTGCAGGAACAGAGAAACAGAGGGTAAGCTTAATTACTGACAGTGAAGACAAAGAATTTAACAGTTCTGTTCAGATCGGTAATTTCAGAAATGACAATGAAAAAGGTCTCTCAATAAATAAAGATTTAGAATTTGTTGTAACAAATACTCTGTTGAATTCCAAAAATGAAAATGCGTTTTTTACAGATGGTTATATTATTTTAGACTATGCTACAAAAGTAGAAAATAATAAATTCAAAGGAAATATTGATATTGGGTCAAATTTGAATTCTGATTTTGAAGTTGACGGAAATGTATTTGGATTAAGAAGTCTGAATGGACATTCATTAAAAATAAACGGAAGTCTGTTTCTTAATTCTGATTTAAGTTTTTACAGCGGAAATCTGTATGTAAAAAATGATCTTGTTATATCAAAAGGAAAGCTAAATCCCGGTACAGGAAAAGTTGAAATAGGTAATGATCTCATTCTGAAAAACTATATTCAGAATTCTGACGGAAGTATCTCATATTCCGGAACATATTCAGAGGGTGAGAATACTATAGTCAGCAGCGGTTCTGTAAATCTCGAACAAACTGAAGGAAGCATTACAGTCGGAGGTTCATTTATTTCTGATTCAGAAGCAGAGAGTATTATAAAGGACGGTACTTTTGAGGTAAAGGGAAATATTGATATTGAAGACAGCGGTCACAAATCATTTGACTCTTCAGGAAACGGAAAAGTGGTTCTTTCAGGTTCAAAAAAACAAACTGTTTCTGTTGATAATCCGGGTTCTGTTTTTGGTGTAATGGAACTGAAAAATACTTCTTCTGATGGAGTTGAGTTTTTAACAGATGTCCAGTACAGCAGTATAGAAAAAAATACATCTGTACTAAAATACAGCGAAAAGCTGAAAAACAGCAAACTGTATGAAAGTACTGAAACTATAGACGGAGACCTTGTTCTTGACTATGGTGAACTTGATCTTAAAGGCAAAAAGCTTACAGTAAAAGGAAATATTATTCAGAACGGCGGTACTATAAAGCTTAGCGGCGGTTCTATTGTCTGTGAAAAGGACTATGTTCTTGGAAACAGTGCAAAGCTGATAATGAGTTCACAGGATGAAGTTGTTGATATAGCAGGAAAGTTTACTTTATCTTCAGGAATATCACATGAAACTTTATTGACAGCAGGAACCATACTCCTGTCCGGTGATCTGGAACAGACAAATGAAGCTGCTTTTAAAGCAGGAAATAAACTTGAGCTTGTTTTTGATGGTTCTTCTGTTCAGAATATTAAAACAAATGCCGTTTCTGTCTTTGGAGGTATAAGATTTGAAAACACTTCTGAAAAAGGAATAATTCTTGAATCAGACATTTGCGGATCCGGAAGTATATATGAACCAAAGTGCAGTTATTCAGGAGGTGCAATTGTTCTTACCGGAAATGCTGAATTAAAGGGAAGCAAATATAATGGTTCTCTCAGTATAAAGACACCTGTAAAGCTTGAAAATGATCTTCAGATATCCGGAGATCTGACTGTTATGTCAGATATGAATATATCGGCCAATAATGTAAATGTCAGTGGAAATATAAATGTTACCAGAGATAAGGGAATGGGAAATATTGCACTGACAACAGGTTCTCTTTCTTCAGAAAAAGATCTCCTGATTGAAAACGGAATACTTAATGTAGGTTCAGGCACTGTAAAAGTTACAGGCGATATGACGAACCACGGAAGTATTGCAATGGAATATTCTGACGGCAGGTTGTCAGTTGGCGGGGCATTTAATGTATTATCATCATCAGCTTTAAATCGTGGAATAATTGAAATCGGCGGAAATGTAAGTCTTGAAGCCGGCTTGTCCGGTTCTGAGAGCACATGGATCCTGAACGGAAAAACAAAGCAGACATTTGAGAATACGAAAGAGTTTATTCCTTTCCTGCATATTCTGGAAATGAACAATACATCTGAAGAAGGTGTTGAAGTATTATCATATATAAATTCAGATCAGATCATAGAAAATGAAACCACTGTAAAATATGCAAATGATTTTTCATTTGGGTATACTTTATCAGAAGACAAGGAACTTGATGAACTTACTATTACAGGAGGCGTTCTGGATCTTAACGGAAAAACACTTCATGTAAAAGGTGATTTTAAACAATATAACGGTCAGCTCCTATTTAACGGCGGTAAACTTATAGTTGACGGAAACTTTGATCTGTTAAACAGAACTCAGCTGATCATGGAGGACGCAGGATCCTGTCTTGAGATAAAAGGAAATGCAAATCTTCCTCAGTCTCTGAGTAAGGATTATGATGATGACAGATTGATTTTAAAAGAGGGAACTATTGATTTTTCAGGTGATCTGATATGCGGAAGAATGCATGCCGGAGAAAACTTCAATTTAAAATTTTCAGGCACAGAAGCACAGAATATATCAGGAACTGTAATAACGACCGGAAATCTCATGATAAACAACAGCTCATCCGAAGGTATAACATTTAACGGACGTGTTGATGTCACGACAAAGCTGTATGATACGAAATCAGTGATAAATAATAACTGCATCTATCTGAATAAAGGTGCTGTTCTTGAAAATAATCAATTTTCAGGAAATATACATATAGCAGAACTTGCTGATGATATTGTAATAAACGGAGATCTGGAGATTACTGATAAACCGGATTTTAACGGACACAAAATAAAAGTAAACGGTGATGTGTATATTGATACAAATATTACGATCGATAATGCAGAGCAGTTAGAAATTTCCGGTGATATTATTGTTGAAAGTGGTACTTTGACAATAAATGATAAATACAATATTAACAATCTCTTGTTATCAGGCGGAAAGATTATCGCAGAAGCAGATGTAAATGTTAAGGGTGATTTTATTGCAGCAAAGAGAAGTCAGGACGAAAACGGCAATGAATTAATTGATGAAAAAGGCTATAATTATAATTACAATAATATGAATTTAGAAATCAACAGCAGCAGATTTGTCGTAAACGGAGATTTTACTGCAAATGCAACCTTTTTATATTTAACACTTAATAGTTCAGAGCTTGAAGTTTGCGGAGATATTAATATTTGTAAAGCTTTATATAACTATTCAAGTAGTGATATGTTTACATTTGATGAAAACAGCAAACTGATACTTGGAGGAAGTAAAAAACAGTATATTTCTGTTAAAAGCAGCCGAGCTTCTTTCGGAGTAATTGAACTGAAGAATACTTCAGCTGAAGGAGTTGAATTTGTTACCCCTGTCAGATTTACAAAGCTTATATCCAATAATGTTCCATATACTAACTTGGAAAATAATGAAATTGGATTTAAACTCGAAGAGGACACCACGATCAAATCAACAAATATTAAAGGCGGAACACTTGATCTGAACGGACATAGTCTTACAGTTGAAGGAGATCTGGAACTTTCCGGAGGAACATTGTGTTTTAACGGCGGCGAGCTTCATGTTACCGGAAATCTTAATATTGCCGGAGTTAATGGAGGTTCAAGCTATTCTTCAGTTTTGATGAAAAAAAATACGGATCTGCTGGATGTCTGTGGTGACTTGAATATAAATCCTTTCATGAAATCTTTCTACAATGATCTTTCATCAGGAACGATCAAAGTTGGAGGAGATCTGTATTTAGAAAAATCTATTGAAAATTACGGTACAACAATAAATGCTTTCCTTGAGCTGGATGGAAAAGATAAACAGGTTATCAGGAATGATAATGAAGATATAAGATTATACCACCTTAAAATAAACAATTCATCTGAAGACGGTGTGGATTTTGCTTCACAAATTAATGTATATAATTTGTATGACACTTCATCAAAGATTATAAACGGTAAAAATATAAAAACATCAAATTTCGCAGACTATGCTTTTCATGGAGATGTTACTGTATCAGATTTTTCATACAGTGATTTTCATGATATAATAATATTCGGTGATTTATATTATTCCAATAATTATAATACAATAACTATTAAAAACAGAAATCTGAAGGTAACAGGTGACGTTATCTGTACAAAAGGATTTTCATTAGAAGAGGGCGGAGGACTGATCGTAGGCGGTTCTCTGAAAAGCACCGGAGAAGAATCCTTATTGAAATTATGTTCTGAAGACAGTTATGTATATGTCGGTGGGGATATATCATTTAAAACCTTGATTCAGCAGGCAGGAATATTAAGATCCAAAGGTAATGTAAATATAGAAAAAACAGAAAAAAGCACTCAGACCGGAGATCAAATCATTATCCTTGATGGAGAAAACAAGCAGTTAATTGAACTTCCGGAAGAAATAAGATTTGATACAGCGATGCTTTCCAAGGATACGGATACAGGATATAGCTTTTCTGTAAAAGAATCATGGGAAAATCTTGTGATGCTGGATCATAAGATAGATTCTGAAGTTCCGGCTTCTCCGACAGAGTTTACTTCTTCTGAACAAAAAGTATCATCGATTGTATTATCATGGAAGTCAGTTCTGAGTGATAATGATAATGACCGTATAGGATATAATATTTACAGAGACGGTATACTTATTGGAAAAACATATGAAAATAAGTTTGCTGATCATGATCTTGTTCCGAATACAAGCTATACTTATTCTATAGAGGCATTTAACATTTACAGAAATGTTTCTGAAAAGAAAACAGAGGGAAAATTTGCTACCATAGCAGATACGGAAGCTCCGGAAAAACCATCTAATATTAAAACATTTAAAACAGATAATAAAACAGTTGATATCAGTTGGGATTCTTCAAATGATAATGACAGTATTGAAAAATACATAGTCTACAGAGAAGGAGAGATGATCAGTGAATGTTCTAAATATACCAATAGCTATATTGATGAAGATACTCCGCTTGGAAAAACAGTAAAATATGAAATATCAGCAGTTGACCGTTCCGGTAATGAATCTGAAAAAGCTTTGGTTAATGTTGACAATATTTTGCCTTTGGCACCTGTTGAAATAAATGTCAGCTACGACAACGGAAGAATAGATCTAAATTGGAAATCACCGGATACAACAGAAATGTATAATTATAAAATTGTCAGATCATGTGAAGGAGAAGCTGATAAAGTACTCAATGAAAAGAGTTTATATACTAATTATTCAGATTCTTCATTTGTTCTTGGACAGAAATATACATACAGTATTTATTCGATCGACAATGCCGGAAATATCAGTGAAGAGCCGTTAAAAACAGAGGCAGTTTATTCAAAGGATGATTATCCTCCGACTATCTCATATATTTCCGAAACCGGAAAAATCAATAATACTGAGTCGTTCAGAATTAATATAAATGATAATATCGGACTGAAGTCATATAAAATCGAAATATCCGAGGCGGGTAATAATAAATGGAGTATCCTTAAGGAGGGAGATATTACAGGAAAATATAATGAGGTGTCATTTATACCTGATGTAAGCGGTTTAAAGACAGGCACATATGATATCAAAATAACAGCTACTGACGAAGCAGGAAATATATCTCCTGAAAAGCTTATCAAAAGAGAGTATACTCAGACAGTTCTTAAAACTCCTGAACTTGATGTTGAACTTTCAGGAAATAATGTAAGCTTATCCTGGAACGATCAGGGTGAAGAAAATGTATCATCTGTTAGAGTATACAGAAAGTCTGCAACGGAAACAGAGCAAAATATCGCTTCTTATATCCAGGGCACATCATATACTGATACCAATGTAAAAGCAGATGAAGAATATACATACCGTATCTGTGTAGTTGATAAACTTGGAAATGCTGTATATTCTGATGAGAAAACTATTAAAGTATCTGCTGACGAGGAATTTAAGGATTGTCCATATCATTATGCTGAAAAAGGATATGGATTTGAGATCACAAAGGTTGATCCTACCGAAAAGGGCAGCATAGTGATTCCTTCTGAAATTAACGGAAAACCTGTACACTACATTGCCGCAAACTGCTTTAAAAACTGTCTGGCAGAAAGTATTGTTATTCCGGATTCTGTTCAGTCAATAGGGGATTATGCTTTTGAGAACTGTATAAATATCAAAAAGTTTGAATTGCCAAGCTACTATAACCTTCAGATCGGCAGTGGTATTTTCAATGGCTGTTCCTCTCTTGAAGAAATAAATATCAAAGGCTTAAGTACAACATATAGTTTATCATTGCCAAGCAGCAAGGTAACAGTAAGATTCGATTTGAACAGCAGAACGGCACATTATATCAACAGCAGTTATAAATGTATTCCTAATGACTGTGAATATATTATGAATGATGATAAGACAGTGTCAATTATATCATATTCAGGAAACAGCGGACAAATTTATATTCCTGATACTATAAACGGTTATCCGGTTTCAGAAATTTCTGACGGAGCGTTTATGGATAAAACATATCTTAGTACTGTTAATGGTGGAAAGAATGTTAAAAAAATAGGATCTTATGCATTTTACGGCTGTTCAAAACTGAGTACTGTGTCGTTGTACAATACAGAATTGAGTCAGATAGGCGCTGATGCATTTACAGGAACATCATCTTTGATCTATCGTGACGGTTTTGCTTTTGCACAGTCAAAAAATGAGAAAATCTTAATAAAATATAACGGAAAATCCAAAAATGTAACGATACCAAAAGATGTAACTGTGATAGCAGATGATGCATTTGCAGACTGTGATTATATTAAAACAGTAAAGCTTCCTTATGGTCTTAAATCTATCGGTTCAGGAGCATTTTTCGGATGTGAGAAGCTTCAGAAAATCGTAATTCCGGGCAAGACACAGTCAATCGGTGATTATGCATTCTCATGCTGCTATGAGCTTTCTGCTGTTTCGATTCCTGATACATGTGTTTTAGGCAAGGACGTATTCTTTGAGTGCAAAAAGCTTCCTGATTCTTATAGAAACACTGAAAAGACAGTAACAACAGCAGTGACAACTGCATCAGAAGCAAAGTCGACAACTGCAGCAGCAACAACAACAGCAAAGACAACGACTGCAGCAGCAACAACAACAGCAAAGACAACGACTGCAGCAGCAACAACAACAGCAAAGACAACAACTGCAGCAGCAACAACAACAGCAAAGACAACGACTGCGGCAGCAACAACAACAGCAAAGACAACGACTGCAGCATCGACAACAACAGCAAAGACAACGACTGCAGCAGCAACAACAACAGCAAAGACAACGACTGCAGCAGCAACAACAACAGTAAAAACAACAACTGCAGCATCGACAACAGCAGCAACAACCAAAACACCTGCTGTTACAACAGCTGCTTCATCAAATTCAGCTAAATAAAACTATTATCAAAGTGTAAAAAAAAATTGAAATAAAGACCTTCTGATTTTTTATGTCAGAAGGTCTTTGTTCTGCCTGTCAATTATACACCTGACTCTGAACAGTTCAGCAGGATAGTAAAACCTGCTGACAGAATTTCAGGTGTTGACACGTCAAAGAAAAATCATTATACTTATGAATATAACAACGCAGAGCTTTGAACAACGCTATATTTGAAATAGATATGCATATAGTAAAATAGTCCAAAACAGACATTTATCTGATCATATAACAACACAAAACTTTGAAGCATATTAAGAAGAAAGTGAGAATTAATATTGGATAAAAATATTTTTTTTAAAGCATATGAGGTCGAAGGCAAAAACTAAATTTAATATTGATGATATAATTGAAATATCAAAAAAAACAATTAAAAATTTTAGTGTAAGTTATGAAATAGATACTGATTCTGTTTTATATAACAAAAGTTTTTTTGTTACTCATGAACCTGTGTGGTACATAGATATAATTTCATTATTTAATAAGGTACACTGGCCGGATGCTTACGAAACCTTAGTGATTTCAGATGTTACCGGAAAAGCCATATATAAATTAAATGATCATGGTATTCCATTTATTATATAAGAAGATACAGACTGTTTGAAAAAGAAAATGTATATTAATGAAGCCAAAAAGGTATTTGGGAGTGTGAAATGAAGAAAAACAGATTAAGATTAGGTGATATTTATGAAATACCTTTACCTGATGGAAAAAACGCTTATGGTCGTTTATATAAAGAATATGTACTTGCTATTTATAGAAATAGATATAATTCAGTAAATGAATTACCTCAGATAGAAGAGTATGAATTCTTTGTTGGTGTTTATAAAGATTTACTTCTGGATGGAGAATGGAAAATAGTCGGAAATAGAAAATTTGAGAATGAGGAAGATGCATGGGCACCTCCGCAATGCGTAGTTGATGCTGTTACAAAAATAGGATCTTTATATTATAAAGGTGAAATAATACCTTGTACCTATGAAGAATGTAAAAATCTTGAGATCGTTGCAGCTTGGGACAGACATCATGTGATTGATAGATTAACCGGAAACAATGAGTGGATGGAATATTTGGATAAACCAATTAACTCTGATAATATTATGAACGTTGAAAATAAGATTAAAAATGGAGTAAAAGAAATAATACACCTTTTAGTTAATGAGGATTATCAAAAATTAGAAAATGATAATAGAATAGGCGTATTAACTTCGGAAGAAATAGAAGGAGCAATTCAAGAGTATGGTGAAAAACTAACATTTCCTCCTGAAGAAGCTTTTGATGAAATGGATATTTTTAAATTAGATGATTCTCAGAAGTACTGTGAAGAATATTCTGTTGATATTTATCTATGGACAAATGAAACTAAAAGTGATTTGACGTTATCTTGTGAAGCGACGGTTGATGAAAACAATGAAGTAAAAGTTTCTTTGTATTCAATACATGTATTATAACAACACAGAGGATATCCTCCGCCTCTGCTTGTTAAAAGCAGAGCTTTGAAAATAGTTTAATAGTATTTTTAGGAGTTATTTATGGAACTGGATGATAAAATATATGAGGAAATAACAGAGTTAAGTGAATGCGGGGATGCTTTTGCTGATAACGGTGAATTTGAAAAAGCTTTGCAATGCTTTATTAAAGCTTATAATATGTTACCTGAACCTGTATATATTTGGGAAGCAGCAACATGGTTATTAACATCTGCCGGAGATATGTTATTTCAAATGAAACAGTATGAAAAAAGTGCTGATTCATTTTTTGAAGCACAAAAATGTCCGGATGGAACAGGTAATCCTTTTATATGCGCCAGAATAGGTGAATGTCTGTTTGAAATGAATAATCCTAAATCGAAAGAATACTTATTACAGGCATACATGCTGGAAGGAAAAGATATTTTTTCAGATGTTGATTCAAAATACTATTCATCAATAAGTGATTTAGTATAGGATTAAATATTTATACATCATGTCTAAAAAAAATACGACTGTTTTATTAAATTTTTCTAATAAAAATATAGACATTCACTTTCTGTTGTGGTATAACCCGAGTTTGACGGAAAAACTATTAAAGCCTTGGTTTACAAACTGATTTAAAGTGCGAAACCAAGGCTTTTGCAGCTGTTTAATAGGTTAATGAAGCGATTGACGATATGTACTACTTTTATGTCTTACATTGACAAATTCATTTTGGATTTAAGTTGCTTTATCTCACTGATTTTGAA
>JAZQPR010000290.1:0-11765 GCA_045628605.1 Oscillospiraceae bacterium | reverse complement strand
TTTTTTGCTTCATCTCTGGTTTTAAAATGCTGTTCATTCAGCCATTCCTGCTTGAGTTTTCCCCAGAAGCATTCCATAGGTGCATTATCCCAGCAGTTACCTTTACGGCTCATACTTGTTACAAAACCGTATGCATGAGCAAGGTTCTGATAGTCGTATGAACAGTATTGACTGCCCATATCGCTATGCAAAACACACCCATTTATGTTACCTGAGTTATTTACAGCATCTTTTAAGGCATCTATAGTAAGCTGCTTAGTCATTCTTGAATTCATGGACATTCCTACGATTTTGCGTCCGCACAGATCCATTACATAAAAATCAACTCCGTCTTTTCTAATGTACTAACGTGTTGCATGACATCATATCTGCACTTTATTCCTGACATCATTTCCGCACCTGATTTCCGACATCATATCCGCAATCTCAACTCTCCCCTGTTATCATATCCACTGCTGCAACCTGCACCAGTTTTATCCATAAAATCGTCCTATTTATTAACAGACTGTGAACACAGTGACATTGTGGAAATGATGGATTTAATTTTTGACATCCGCACACACAAAAACGGCGGAATTTTTCGTTCCGCCGCTTTTTATGTATCGCCGTAACTCACGTATTTACGCCATTTACAGCACTTATATTATTTCACCTTTGACAGCAATACCACGCACTCAACGTGTCCGGTTTTTGGGAATAAATCCACTCCCTGAACCTTCTCGATCTTATACATTCCCATATCCGTACACAAAATCTTACAGTCCCTTGCTGCCGTAGACGGATTGCATGAAATCATGACCAGTTTTTCCGGGGCCATAGTCTTTATTGCTTCCAGACATGCAATGTCACATCCTTTTCTCGGCGGGTCGACAATTATCACATCAGGTCTCCTGCCTTCTTTAGCAAGAGTTTCTGCTATCATTCCGGCATCTCCGCAGATAAAATCTGCATTATCTATATTGTTTACTTCAGCATTGATTTTTGCATTTTCAACCGCCTGACTTATGACTTCAACGCCTGTAAGGCACTTCACCTTGTCATGCATTGATAGTCCGATAGTACCGGCTCCGCAGTAAAGATCAAGTATCTCTTCATCACCTTTAAAGTCGGCAAAATCAGCGGCAATTTTATAGAGAATCTCAGCCTGTGCAGTGTTTACCTGATAGAATGACATCGGAGACAGAGAGATTTTGTTTCCGCACATAATATCGGTTATGTTGTCAGTTCCTGATACTGTCACATTTTTATTTCCTAAAATAACATTTGTATTTTCACCGTTTATGTTTACAACGACACTCTTTATATCAGGAAATCTTGTCAGAAGTTCAGTATCTCTGCAAAGCTCCTCTGCATACTGAATGCACTTTTTTGAGGAAGCAACAAGGCAAAGCATTATCTCATTTGTATGATATCCTTTTCTGAGATAAATATGTCTGATAAGACCCTTTCCTGTTTCCTCGTTATAGGGCGGGATGTTTTTCTTCTGAATAAAGTCCATCACAAAATCAGTGATCTCTGAAAATATCACCGGCTGAAGACGGCATTCTGTATATGGTACTATCCTGTGGCTTCTTTTGGAGAAAAATCCGCAGACTGCCTTGGAATCGTTTATACCTACCGGATACTGTGCCTTGTTTCTGTAATGGTCTGTATCTTCACAGCCCTTTATCGGCTCAAATGTCAGATCTGTAAATCCACCTATGCGTCTGAAGTTATCTTCAACAAATCCGCTTTTTATTTTAAGCTCAGCCTCATAGGAAATGTGTCTGAATGTGCATCCTCCGCACTTTTTAAACGCCGGACAGTCCGGTTCTACTCTGTCAAGTGAAGGTACTTTAATCTCTTCAATTATGCCAAATGCGTAATTTTTAAGTACTTTTACTATCTTTGCTGATATTGTATCCCCAACTGCTGTCATGGGCACAAAAACGGCCATGCCATCTTCAGCACGGCCGACTCCGTTTCCTTCTGCAGTAATTCCTGTAATTGTAAGTTCGATTATCTGATTTTTACTTAGCATTATTTTACCATTTCTCCGCAATGTTCACAATATTTGCTGCTTGTAGGATTTGGCTTTCCACAGAAAGGACACTTTACAGACTTTGAAAGCTCATATGCTTTTTTTGCTGTAACGTATTCACGTTCAGTACGCTCTATCTGCTTCATCACCTTTGCTTTGATCTCCTCTTCAGGACTGATCTCATTTTCTGTGTTGTAAACCGCTCTTCCGAGTCTCTCATAAAGAACCTTAAGACGTTTCTCAACCTTGAGGACCTCAACATATTTTTTTGACATTTCTACAGTCTCACTTGTCTTGACTGCTG
Organism: Oscillospiraceae bacterium; assembly: GCA_045628605.1. Taxonomy (GTDB): domain Bacteria; phylum Bacillota; class Clostridia; order Oscillospirales; family Ruminococcaceae; genus HUN007. Next base: position 9,441 of record JAZQPR010000290.1, on the reverse strand, counting down.
CTTTGCCAACATATTTTTTTATATTTTCAGAAAAATTAGCCATTTGAATACCCCCAAAAATATTATTTAAAGAAATCTTTTATCTGTTCCTTTTTCTGCATCAGCTCATCAAATCTGTTGATGTATTCGTATGGGAATTTGTAGTTCATGACGCGGCTGATAAAATTGTTTTCATCTACCAGTTTTGTGGAAGCGGCGCATCCTGCACCTAGAATGGTCTGTATCTCATCCATTATGTAAATGTTGTAAAGAGATTCCTTGTGCGGTTTGGAATAGCCTATGTTCTCCAGACTGTCTATAGTGTTTTTCTGCCTGTATAAATAATACGGAAAATATCCTTTTTCAAGAAGAACTCTGTTTGAATACTCAAGCATTTCTGACGCCGGGTTGTGAATATTTTCATCTCCGGTATTGTAAAGATCTGCTGATCTTTTGAGAGTGAGTGAATGAACAGTTACTCCGTCAGGATCAAGATCCGTTATTATTTTTATGGTATTTTTAAAGCTTTCAAACGTTTCTGTCGGAAGACCGGCGATCAGGTCCATGTTTATATTGTCAAAGCCGAGCTTCCTTGCAAGTTTAAAAGCGTCAAGCACCTGTTCTGTTGTGTGCTTTCTTCCTATGACCTTAAGAACATCATCGTTCATGGTCTGAGGATTTATCGATATCCTCGTTGCTTTCATTTCTTTTATCACTCTGAGCTTTTCTTCCGTTATGGTGTCAGCACGTCCTGCTTCAACATCATATTCTCTGAGCGATGAAAGGTCAAAGCACTCTGAGGTTTTTTTCATTATTCTGTAAAGGTCCTCTGCACTGATCGAAGTCGGTGTACCTCCGCCGTAGTAAATAGTGTCTATCTTAAGATCGTTTTCTGATACTATGTCCGAGAGTATCTCAAGCTCTCTGCAAAGACCGTTTATATAGTCAGGCATCAGCTTCTTTGCACTGTCCATGGAATGTGAAACAAACGAACAGTAGCTGCATCTCGTCGGACAGAACGGGATGGAAATATACAGACTTACGGTCTTTTTGTCATACGGCATTATCAGAGGAAGCTGTGTCTGTGCTGTAAGATATGCTGTTTCAAATTTTTCCTCTGAGATAAAATATTTATCTTTTAAATATTTATAAATATCTTCCTTCGAAAGATCCTGTTTAATAAGAGCATTCACCTTTTTTACCGGTCTGATGCCTGTAATGATACCCCACTTCGGAGTAATTCCTGTCAGTTTTTCAAGTGATAAAAACAGCATTCGGCAAATCGTGAACTCAAGTTCATCATCCGTTGAATCCAGGCTGCAGACTTTTGCTCTTTTTATTACTATATCAGATTTTCTCACATATGTAAACAGATAAATCTTTTTTTTGCACTTTTTTACCTGAGTCATTATGATGTCGCCTTCAGCATTTCTTTCATCATAAAGAAAATCGAAGCGCTGAGCGGGGAAAAAAAGCTTGATCACAGCTTCAGTTTCATATTTAAAGGTGTTGTTGTAAAGGATTATGGTCATTAATTGATTTTCCTTTTTTATAATTCTATTTAAGATCGTTTATTTTTTAAAGACACGGGTTGTTTTTAACTTCAAAAGAAAGCTTTGATGAATTGTTGTGTCCGGGGAGAATAGTGTAATCATATGATTCGGAATACATCGATTTCAGTTTTTTCAGGGATTCGCGCATTTCATTGTCGTCAGAATCAGGAAAATCTGTTCTTCCCATAGAAAGACGGAAAAGTGTGTCTCCGGTAAAAAGAACATTTTCCATCTGAAATGTACAGGATCCTTTTGAATGTCCCGGAGTATGAATAACCTTGATCGAAATTCCGGAAAAATCTATTGTATCACCGTCTGAAAAAACATTGTATTTTGAAACAGGTGAAACCACTGTCCCGAACTGATAAGCAAGACAGGTTTCATCACCTGAAAGCATGCAGGCATCATCCTTATGAATGTAAACCTCTGCACCTGTTGCTTCAGCAGTTCCTGCTACACCCTGAATATGATCAAAATGTCCGTGGGTCAGCAGGATCTTTGTAAGCTTGAAATTATTCTCTTCAAGAAACTTAACGCATTCGCGGTAATCACCGCCAAGATCAACGGCAATTGCTTCATTGCTGTCGTTTACTATCAGGTATGAATTTGCCTGAAATATATAGCCATAATTTTTAGGAATTATTTTCATTTTTTGAACTCCGGTAAATTAAATTTATTATTTTAGTGTACTGATGAGGATCACCACACACCGCGGCGGCCCTCAAGTCTGGTAACAGTAATTACATCTCTTATTTTTTTAAGTTTGTCTGTCAGGTTGTCAAGCTGATCTTTTCCTGATACGGATATGGTGCATTTTATGATGGTATTTCCGTTTTTGAGACGTCGTGAAGATGAGTTGTAGATAGGAGTCTTCGCCTCTGAAATAACAGTTATTACATGCTGAAGAACGTTGTTTCTGTCGAGAGCTATTATTTCTATGACTGCATGGAAATCAACCTTTACAGTCTCTGCCCATTCAACTTTTTTCCATCTGTCCTTGTTTTCAAGTGTTTCCTTGGAAGTCATGTAATTAGGACATGTCGTTTTGTGTACCGAGATTCCGTGACCTCTTGTAACAAAACCGATTATTTCATCACCCGGCAAAGGATTGCAGCACTGTGAAAATCTGACCGGCACATCTGTAAATGAACCCTCAAAAATAATGCCGCTGTCACTTTTTTTCCTTTTCTGCTTGACCGGAGCCGGTTCTTCCTGCTCTTCACCATACAGCTTGATATATTTGTCCTTCAGTCTCTGCATGATCTTCGGAAGAAGGACACCGCCGTATCCTATGGAAGCATAAAAATCATCAACTGTAGGACAGTTATGACGTCTGAGATCTTCAGCAAGGAACTTTTCCCTGTCCTCATCAGCTATTTTCATTCTGTAATGCTTAAATTCCTTTTCAAGCTCCTGTTTTCCTCTGATTATATTTTCTTCACGGCATTCATTTTTGAACCATGAGCGGATCTTTGCTTTTGCTTCGTTCGTCTGAACGATATCAAGCCATGCTCTGTTAGGACCTTTTTTCTCATCCTTTGTAGTTATGATCTCAACGATATCACCGGTATGGAGCCTGTAATCAAGCGGAACTATCTTTCCGTCAACCTTGGCACCTGTAGTCCTGTGACCGATCTGAGTATGTACTCTGTATGCGAAGTCTATAACCGTAGAATTTACCGGCAGTGTAAAAGAGTCTGCCTTCGGAGTAAATACAACGATATCTTCAGGTGAAAGATCATTTTTTATGATCCTTACTATTTCTTCTACGTCATCAGCAGTCTGCTGGGCTTCAATTACCTGTCTTATCCATGCAAGTCTGTCCTCCATCTTGTCATGGCTGCTGATTCCCTCTTTGTATTTCCAGTGAGCTGCGATACCGTACTCTGCAGTATAGTGCATATCCCACGTTCTTATCTGTACTTCAAAAGGAATACCCTCGCGTCCGAAAACTGTTGTATGGAGTGACTGGTACATATTTGCCTTCGGAGTTGAAATATAATCCTTAAATCTGTTAGGAATAGGTGTAAACAGATCATGAACAATACCGAGAACGTTATAGCATTCAGATACGCTGGACACGATGATTCGTACAGCGTATTTGTCGTAAACCTCCTCGATGCTTTTTCTGTTTACATATATTTTCTTGTATATTCCGTAAATGCTTTTTACACGGCCGTCTATCTGAGGATTTTTTTCAAAATGCTCGCTCTCAAATCTTGCAGCTATTCTGTCCTTGATACTTGTAATAAACTTCTCGCGTTCATCCTTTTTAATTTCAAGAATATGTTCAATTTCCTGATATGCATACGGATCAAGATACTGGAACGCAAGATCCTCAAGTTCTTCTTTAACTGCTCTTATCCCGAGTCTGTGAGCTATCGGCGCATAAATATTCATTGTTTCAAGAGCTGTTTTTCTCTGCTTGTAGCCGGGTCTGCAGCCAAGTGTACGCATATTGTGAAGTCTGTCGCACAGCTTGATAAGCATAACACGGATATCCTGAGACATGGCAAGCAATATCTTTCTGACGTTTTCTGCAAGCTGCTCATCATAGTTTGTAATAGGTGCTTTTGAGAGTTTTGTAACACCGTCAACAAGCATGGCAACATCCTGTCCGAAAGCTCTTTTTATATTGTCAAGTGTCACATCAGTGTCCTCAACAACGTCATGAAGCATCGCAGCACAAATGGTATCCGTATCCATTCCGAGTTCAAGCAGTATAAATGCTACAGAGACCGGATGGACTATATATGGTTCCCCTGATGTTCTCTTCTGTCCTTCATGAGCTTTTGCAGCAAATTCGTAAGCAGAAATGATCTTGCTCATATCATATTGTTTTTCGTCATCCAGGATCTTCTGGATGAGCATGTTTATTGTACAGCTTTCATTCCCCATTTACTTCGCAGCTCCCTTAGTATATTTGAATTTTCAAGATCAGCTTTTCGGATGTTTTCAGGTTTTTTAACCTCATCCTTGGCGTAATCTATCTTTAAAAGTCCGAGTTCTCTGAAAATATCAAGACATATCTTCAGTTTGCAGAAATTTATTCTATTTTTTGTAAGCTTTATAAATAAAGGAAATACCGAGGTCGTTTCGTTTCCGATAGCTGAATATACAGCTACGAGATCATTTCTGTCAGGACACATTCTCTGATAATATGCCTCAGGCATTTCTTCTTTTCTGATATATTTGTCATAGGCAAGACCGGCAGCAAAGAAGCTGTCTTCGTTAAGTCCGCTTTTTCTGTAATCGGCAACAAACAGGCTGACTGATTTTCTGCCGTTATATTCATTTATTTCAAGAGTAATAAGAAAATCCCATGTTTCTCCGTTTTTTATCGGTAATTCTGAAGGTTTTGTTCTGAAAATAAGTGCAGGGAAATTGTATCCGCCGTAATCAAGCATCAGCTTGGTATGAACTCCTCCTGAAAGAGGTATTATACAGCTTATCACAGCGTTTTTCATTACGAACATCGGCTGAGGATTTCCCTCTCCGAAAGGTTCAAGCACCTTCAGTCCTTCAACATTTGCAGGTGTTATGTCTGTCGGTTTCAAAACCTTTACTGCATCAAGCGACATAACAGGCATCTTTTCAAAATTTTTGAGTGAAAAATCACCTATCATCTGCTTAAATCTGTCGATGTCAGACGTTTTAAGAGAAAAACCGCCTGCGCCCTTGTGACCGCCGAATCTCGTAAGTACATCAGAACAATACGTTAAACAGTCAAAAACTGAAAAATCTCCGAATGAACGTGCAGAACCTCTGGCTTCGTCATCTTCCACTGTTATGATAAAGCACGGCTTTCCGTATTTTTCTTCTATTCGGGCGGCAACTATTCCGATAACGCCATGATGCCAGCCGGCTCCGCTGAATACAAGTACTCTCTGCGAGAGAACTGATGCATCACTGTTTATCAGATCTGATATTTCATCTATAATTACATCCTCGGTACTTTTTCTCTCCGAGTTAAGTCTGTTAAGTTCGTTTGCAAGTTCAGCTGCTTTTTCAGGATCGTCACACATAAGAAGTTCAAAAGCCTGCTTTGGTGAACCGAATCTTCCTGAAGCATTTATTCTTGGTGCTAACTTAAACGCAGCGTCTGTCGCACTGATCTTTGATATATTTCCTTCTTCGTCACAGAGACCTGCACATTTGAGAAGCTCGATCAGTCCGCATCTTTCTGTATTAAGAAGTACCTTAAGTCCGTATTCTACTATATATCTGTTTTCTCCGCTGAGTTCAACGACATCGGCTATTGTTCCTATCGCTGCGATGTCTCCGAACTGCTCAAGTACGGAATCATAATCTCCTCCGTCAAGTGCTGCACATAATTTTAAAGCAACACCTGCTCCGCAAAGATATTTGAATTTACTTTCACAGTCAGACTGGTGCGGATTTACCACTGCATCTGCTGCAGGGATAATTTCCGGCGGCTGGTGATGATCAGTTACTACAACTGACATTCCAAGGTCTTTTATAAGATCAATTTCTTCACATGCTGAAATTCCGTTGTCTACTGTAATTATAAGATCAGTTTTGTCCTCATATATTTTTTTTACTGCATCCTTGTTAAGTCCATAGCCCTCGCTGCGCTCAGGTATATAATAATGAACATCGGCTCCCATTGTTTCAAGGTATGAATAAAGAATTACGGTTGAAGTAATTCCGTCACAGTCATAGTCGCCGTATATACAAATTCGTTTTTCTTCTTCAACTGCATTGTTTATGATCTCTGCTGCTTTTTCAGCATCCTTCATGCAAAACGGAGATTCAAGTGTTTGAGCTGAAAGAAGCTCTGCAGCTGATTTGAGGTCTTTTATTCCTCGGGATACAAGAACATCGGCACAGAGAGATGTAAGATCACTGCCGGTAGTAAGTTGTTTAGAGATTTTTTCATCAGGGTTAGCGATATTCCATTTTTTCATTTATCTTATCGGACACTCCTTTAAATGATCTGTGTTACAATAGACTATAATTAAAATTATAACATTTTTTTTACGGATTTACAATATAAATTAATATTTTTTATTTTTAAAATCTTTAAATTCTTTGTTTTTACTTATCATTTAATTTTACTTTCCGGGTTATTTAGTTATTACACTGAAACGATACGATAATACTGTTTACACACTTTTTCCTACAGTAAAAAAGGATATATCTTACCTGAGGCAAAATATATCCCTTTTAGTTTAAATATGAAAATAATTATTTAATTATTATTCTTCCGGAGCCGTATGGGTCTTCATAATCCAGCAGATAGCCTTCGTAGGAAGAAAGAGGACTGTTTTCTGTAGTGATGTGAGCAAAACCGTCGGAAGATTTTTTAAAGCTTTTTGCGTACTCTGACAGCATCAGATAATCTTCAGTTACATAGTTAACCACAGTATTCATGTCTTTAAGCATCGCAAATCCGTCACCATGGTTACGGAGAATGTAATTTATTCCACCGAGTCTGTATGTCATGTCAGGATCAAGATCGTCATAGTTTCCTGTTTCACGGTTCAAAGCTCTGCTTTTAACAAGCAGAGGCGATTCGTAGAATCGCTGACCAAACAGTCGGAGATTGTACTCCGACTGTTTGGTCAGATAGAACCCGCCGCATGCAGAGGCGGGGGATATCCTCTGTGTTGTTATAAGGCTCAAGAACGGGAGAACCGTCAATTTCATTTGTATATCATAAAAAATTTTATTTACGGTTTACTATATATATCCCCAGGCACACTAAAGCAAGTGCAGCAAAAGCAATGAAACCGAATTCAGAAGCCGATTCATTTAAAAGAAGTGATGAAAGAATTACGCCAATAACCGGATTCATAAAACCGTAAACAGCGACCTTGGAAACAGGGTTATGCTTAAGAAGTACCGCCCACAGACTGTAAGCTGCTGCTGAAATAAATGCAAGATACATAAGCATAATAAATGATGGTGCCGTTTTAACTGAAATGCTTCCTCCTGCAGGAAGACTGAGTAGGATCATTACTATTCCTCCGAACAGGAACTGCCATCCGCTGAGCATCACAGGATCTGTGTCTTTGGAATACTTTTTCATAAGGACTGACGAAAATGCATAAGCAAATGTACAGAAGAAAAGAAAGCCTTCCCCTTTTAGTTTAAAATTCAGATCAAAGCCTTTCCCTCCGAGATTTATAATAACGATTCCTGCAAATCCGAGTACACAGCCGACAGCCTTACTTACAGTAAGTTTTTCAAGCTTAAACAAAAGGCTTGAGATAAGAACTGCTGTGAAAACGTTAGAACCAATGATTATAGATGCTTTTACTCCTGTTGTATTTGCAAGACCGATGTAATACAAGACATACTGCATGATGGTCTGAAAAAAGCTGAGTGCTGCAACCCTGGGCATTTCTTTGATTTTTGGAATAAGCAGTTTTTTCTCACAGAATGATCCGAAAATTATAACCATGATTCCGGCAATGGCAAATCTCACACCTGCAAAAAAGATCTGATCGGCAGCATCACTCTGTGCTATATCAAACATTTTGTAACCGATCTTGACGCATGGAAATGCGCTTCCCCAGAGAGCGCAGCAGACAAATGCAAGCAGGCATACAACTACGTTTTTACTTAAAACATCTTCTTTTTCCTTTTTCGTAAAATACACAGCCTTTCAAAAGAATAAATATACAAAAAATGTGAAATTTAATAAATAAATTTCACATTTTTTAAGTCGTGTTAATCAGTAAAATGATAATTATTATTTAAACAGATCAGATTCCATTCATAAAATTATCATTGTTAGGTTTTCTGCCGTTGTTTCTTTCATACTGTTCAAAAGCTGAATCATCAACTACCGGAACAGCAAGGTCTGCCATATCTTTTGGCTGTGTGCTGAAGCTGTTATTAATATTATTGTTTGAATAGCCGTTATTCTGATAGCTGTTGTTCATATTGCCTGAATACTGATTATTCTGATAATTATTGTTCATATTATTCGAATATGAGTTGTTCTGATAACTGTTGTTCATATTGTTTGGATATGAGTTGTTCTGATAACCGTTGTTCATATTATTTGGATATGAGTTGTTCTGGTAACCGTTGTTCATATTATTTGAATATGAATTGTTCTGATAACCGTTGTTCATGTTATTTCTGTTGCCCGAATAGTTGTTATATGCTGATGCATAGCCTGCATAACGATCAGCCTGGCTCTGTAAATCCTGGGAAGGATCATTTACATTTCCAAGGTATTCACAGTTTCCAAAGCCAAGAATCATAAAAAATATCCAAGGTATAAAGAACATACCAACTGCAAATCCTGTACTGTATCCGAAACATCTGCTCCAGTCTCCGTACATTTTGGCAACAGCAACTATAAGAACAATATACGTTGCAATATATATCAAAGCACCAAACAAAGCTGCCCCGTCACCGGCTATAAAAAACAAGCTGGCAACTGTCATTGCTATAGTTCCGCCGATCAGCATCTTAAAATAAATCATTTTAGAGCATCTTTTGCATACAACATAAATATTATAGTAAGGAACGAGACAAGCCCATCCGGGTTCACCCATCTTTTTATAAGTTTTCCACTGTCCAATCAACTGCAGAATAGCAGGCACCACTGACACTAAAAAAATTATACCAAAATATGCAATCAAAAACGCAGCCAGCGCGCCGGAATCAGCGGTACTTCCCGCTGAAGTATAGTCATAAGTATATTCCATAATAAAATATTACCTCCCAAAAAAATAAATAATAAAAAGTTATGATAAATTATTCTGAATAAAACTCTATGTAATAAAAATGTTCATTTCATTTCCTCCTATCTTTCTTTTTGTTCTCTTATTCTGTCTTTATATATTTGTATTTCGTAAATATTATAACACATCCATGTGAAATAATCAACATTTTTAGTATTAACATTAAAAATTATTATTAATTATAT
>JAZQPR010000289.1:0-6400 GCA_045628605.1 Oscillospiraceae bacterium | reverse complement strand
GGAATACTGAAATGGGCAATGTCTGTTATTCGTCTTTCATCAGATAACAGAGCTGAGCTTGTAAGCGCTTGTTGTGATGTGCTTGATGCATGGAGAGGCTATACAGACGAAACTGTGGGAATATTTGCCGAAACTGATGGTGTACTACACAACACAATAACTCCGATTGTAAGAATGCGTGACGGAAAATATGAAATAGACCTTGTTCTCCGCAACAACATTACATCTGAGGACAGACCTCTTGGCATCTTCCATCCGAATTCTTCCTTACATCATATCAAAAAAGAGAATATCGGATTGATTGAAGTTATGGGACTTGCAGTTCTTCCGTCCAGACTTGCTGATGAACTTAATGTAATGCGTGAAGCAATACTCACAGGTGAAGATTTAACTGCAAATCCAAAGACAGCTTCTCATGCTGAATGGGCAGAAAGCATACTTGAAAATCATCCTGAGTTTAATGCTGACAGTGCTGATGAAATCATAAAGGCAGAAGTCGGTAAGGTTTTTGAACAGGTTCTGCTTGATGCTGGAGTCTTTAAGAGAAATGAAAGCGGTTTATCAGCTTTTGAAAGATTTATCAGTTTAATTTAATTTTATCTTATCTTCCTGTTGATAATGAAAGGAGAGTTTATCATGAGCATCATCAACAACAAATTAAAAAATGTTTTTCTTCTTAACACAAAGTCTGTAAGCTATGCTTTCGGTATTGATGATCAGGGAATGGTAAGGCATATTTACTGGGGAAAAAAGGTAGATTCAGTAGAAGATTTTGAAATGCCTGTGCTCACAGAGGTTTCAACCAATGATCCTGTTTATGAAATCACAAGAGAAGAATTTCCTGTCTACGGAAGTCTTCGCTATAAGGAACACTGTCTGAAAGCTGAATTTTCAGATGGTACAAGAGAAGTTGTATATCAGTATATTGGTTATGACACAGCTTCATTTGAAAATTATGATGAGCTTAAAATTAAGCTTAAAGACAAGAAATATGACTTCTTTATTGAGCTTGTTTACAGAGTTTATACTGATTATGATTTAATGGAGCGTTTTGCAGTTCTTGAAAATAAGATGAACGAAAGTATCAATGTAGAGAAAATTCACTCTGCACAGTTCCATATTCCTTATGAAAATCTCAATTTTTCAAATGTTCACGGACACTGGGGTGCTGAACAACAGATGTTTATTCAGAAAGTCAGCTACGGAAAAATCGTTTTTGAAAACAGAAGGGGAATATCTACTCACAATCATAACCCGTACTTTATTCTTGACAGAAATGCTGATCAGACATCAGGTGATGTTTATTTCGGAGCACTCAGAAGAAGCGGAAATTTCAGCGGAGTTGTTGAACAAACTCCGTATGGTGAAACCCTTGTGCAGATTGGCTTGAATTCATATGATTTCATGTATGAGCTTAAATCAGGTGAAAAGTTTGAAACACCTGCTGTAATATGCGGATATTCTTCAGAAGGTTTTGAAATCATGTCACATAATCTCCACAGATTTGCCGGAGAGTTCATCATGAATACAGATATAAGACCTGTTCTCTATAATTCATGGGAAGCTATGGAATTCAATGTAAACTGTAAGGAACAGATGATGCTTGCTGAGAAAGCAAAGGAAATCGGTGCAGAATTATTTGTCGTTGATGATGGCTGGTTTGGAGAAAGAGACGGCATAGACAATGGCCTTGGTGACTGGTATGTGAACGAAAGAAAGTTCCCGAACGGACTTGATGAGCTTGTCAATGCAGTAAAAAATAGCGGAATGATGTTCGGTATCTGGGTAGAGCCTGAAATGGTGAATCCGAAATCACAGCTTTATAAGGAACATCCTGACTGGATTTATCATTATGAAACAAGAGAAAGTGATACATCAAGAGGTCAGTATGTGCTGAATATGACACGAAAGGATGTTCAGGATTTCGTATATGAAATGCTTGATAAACTCCTTACAGAGTACGGGATTGATTATATCAAATGGGATGCAAACAGACCGATTTCGCAGACAGGCACAGAAAAGGATATGTGGTATAAGCATATAAATGCAGTTTATGATATTGTCAAAGCTATTAAGAAAAAACATCCGAATGTTCTCTTTGAAGCATGTGCTTCAGGCGGAGGCAGAATCGACTATGGTATACTTGGAATTTTTGATGATTTCTGGACCAGTGATAATACCGATGCATATGACCGTCTTTATATACAGGATGCTTATTCATATATCTACCCAATTCAGGCAATGCGTGCATGGGTTACAGACTGTCCCAACTTCCTTTCAAAGAGAGTTATTCCGCTTGAATTCCGTTACCACAGCGCAATGATGGGAACACTTGGAATAGGATGCAACATTCTTAAATTCAGTGAAGAAGAAACAGCGGTTTCAAAGAAAATGATAAGTTTATACAAGGAAATCAGACACATTGTTCAGAAAGGTAATTTCTACAGACTTGAAAACACTTCCGATAACAAATATTTCCTTTACGAATATTTAAAAGATAATAAAGGATTGCTTTTCGCATTCCTTCCGCAAAGTAAAATCGGTCACAGAAAGACAACTGTAAAATTGCGTGGACTTGATGAGAACGCAGTATATGTCGTACAGACTGATTTGGGAGAGATAACAAAGAAAGGAGGTTATCTGATGAACTGTGGGCTGGAGATTGGTCTCAGCGGTGATTACGCAAGTACAGTCATCAGATTTGAGAAAAAGGCTGAATAATCATAAATTCAAAAAACTATTTAAGGAGTACAAATTATGAAACTGACAAATTCCAAAAAAATGGCATTTGGTATCGGTGCTTTAGGAAAGGATTTGTGTTACGCAATCATTTCCTACTATCTTATGATTTATTTTACAGATACTGCCGGTTTGACACCGCTTTTTGTAGGTAACTTATTCCTCGTAGCAAGAGTATGGGATGCTATAAACGACCCTATGATGGGCTTCGTTGTTGACAATACAAGAACAAAATGGGGTAAATTCCGTCCCTGGCTTCTTATTGGTACAGTTATAAACGCAGTTATACTCATCTTTCTGTTCAGAAATCCTGGTCTTACAGGTACAGCAAAGTATGTATACTATTCTATAATGTATATCCTTTGGGGAATGTCATATACGCTCATGGATATTCCTTATTGGTCAATGCTTCCTTCACTTTCTTCTACAAAGGAAGAACGTGATTCCATGTCCGTGATTCCACGTATTTTTGCAAGTACAGCTTGGCTTCTCATGGGTGCATTTGCTCTAACTCTTGTCAATAAACTTGGTAATGGTGACAAATCAAAGGGATATAGCTCACTCGCAGTTCTCATAGCTGTTATCTTTGTTGTTACAATTCTCATAACAGTTACTTGTGTAAAGGACGGTTCAGAAAATCAGTCAAAATCTCAGCAGAAGGCTAAGAAAACAACAATCAAGGATGCCCTTCACGTTATCCGTGCAAATGATCAGCTCAAGGTTTACATTGGTGTTGTTCTTGCATATAACCTTGTGGTACAGCTTGCCGGCGGTGTTGCAAACTATTACTTCAAATATGTTGCAGGAAACGAAAACCTTTTCTCAACATTTACAACAGCAGCATCATTCGCTGAAATTATAGCACTTTTTGCATTCCCGCTTCTTTCAAAGAAGCTTTCCAGGAAGCAGGTTTTTGCAGTTGCAAGCTTCACTCCTGCAATCGGTCTTGTAGCACTTATTACAATCGGCAGCATTATGCCGACAAATATTCCGCTTATCGTAATCAGCGGTGTATTCTATAAATTTGGTTCAGGTCTTACACTTGGTGCAACAACAGTAATGCTTGCTGATGTTATTGATTATGGTGAGGCTAAGCTTGGAACAAGAAATGAAAGTATTATTGCTTCATTCCAGACACTTCTGGTTAAAACAGCTTCTGCTGTTGCAGGCTGGTTTGTAGGTGTAGGTCTTACAATCTTTGGATATATTCAGCCTACAGATGCAAATCCTGTTCCTGTACAGAGTGATTCAACTTTAATGGGTATGAGAATTCTTCTTGGTGTTATTCCTTCAATTATTACAATTCTTGGATTTATTGTCTATGCAAATGGATATAAGTTAGAAGGCAACTACCTTGAAAGCATCAGAAACAATCCCACAGCTGGTGAAAACGAATAATTATACTTAAATTATCTCTCAATGATAAAAACCCCATGAAATATGAAATTAATCATATCTCGTGGGGTTAAATTATGCCTTATTTTGTTTTCCACTATATTTATTGATTTCGTTGCTGTAAATAATGGTTTTACTGCAATTGATACGGCTGTTGATTTTGTAAAAAACGCTATTGCACGTGTGCAAGTGAATTTATTATAGATGACAATATTTGTCCGGCAGCATGGGCAGGAGATATTTCTGCGATGTATGAGGAGTGGAGATGTAAGGTTAAGGCTGTCAGAGTATATTTCAGGAATTATTTTGACTGAGTTATAGTAAGAAGGAATCAGATGCTTGAAATTACGTAGCTGGTTCCTTTTTTCTATTGACTTGCTTTTTGAAATTTGATAAAATTTAATCATTATATTCAATACAGGAGGACTTATGGAAGACAACATACTTGACCGTACTCTGTACAAACAGATTAAAAATATGAAACGTGAAGAAATGGAAGCATTTCTTAAAAGAATATTTGAAAACGGTTATAAGAAAGCTGTGAATGAACAAGGTGCAGCATCTTCATCAGCTGACTTTGAAAAACTCAGAGAAGAAATTGGTAAAATCAACGGTGTCGGAGCTAAGAGACTTGACGAAATTATGTCTGTTCTGGAAAATGAACTGAAATAAATGTAAGGGAGATATTTCGATGGATAAGTCTACTCAATGACAATTTATTGTTCAGTTCAAACATGCAAAATCACTTGAACCACATCAGTTTTATGTGGTATAATAAAGTATAGTATATAACAAATAGAGTATTTTCGGCCTTTCGTCATTTATAGTGGGTAGGCTTCAGGTATTTATAAATTATTATTACAAAGATATAGTTGATTGTGTTTATCTCGACTAACTATATTACATATTATTTTTGAATGCTTTTCAAGTGAAAAAGGAAACAGAAACAATAGTAAATGCGACTGTTTCCTTTTTCTGTTAATAAAGAAAATGTTGTTTGTCAGGAGGAAAAAAGATGTATGAGAAAATTCCCAAGGCATTATTTAATAGCAAAGCACTGTTTAATCCTTATCAATATTTGCCATTTAGTAAAATGATGGAATGGAATGGCGAAAAATATGTGGAAAATGGAAAAAATGTACTGGTAACAGACGAAGTTGGTGTCGGTAAAACATTTGAAATAGGAATAATTTTAAGAGAATTATTGTATTGGAATCCTGAACTAACTGTTTTGATTCTATGTCCTGTAAAGTTATGTGAAAACTGGGAAAAAGAACTAAATGATAATTTTTATATCGGAGCAAAAAAATGCTATCGGGAAGAATTTCTGGATCAGATAACAGTATTACCTTATTCATATTTTTCTTTTAAAAAGTCTAAATCAATATCAGAAGATATAAAAAATGAAAATGAGTTAAGAAAAGAAAAAGCAGAGCAG
This sequence comes from Oscillospiraceae bacterium, assembly GCA_045628605.1. GTDB lineage: Bacteria > Bacillota > Clostridia > Oscillospirales > Ruminococcaceae > HUN007. Next base: position 828 of record JAZQPR010000289.1, on the reverse strand, counting down.
GAAACAGAATTGCCAAAAGAATTATTAAAGATTTTACCTTATGATATTTTGATTCTGGACGAAGCTCATTATATTAGAAATAAAGGTAAATTGTGGGGATATGTTAATAAACTCATAGAAGAAAGCGAAAAAGTAGAATCAAAAACAAAGATATTTATGACAGGTACCCCTGTTTTCAATAGTAAAGATGACTATGATAATATTACTGAACTGTTATCAAAGAATTTGCCGGCAGGAAACAGCCAGCAATTTTGTATTACAAAGACATTACAGTCTGAAGCAAACTGTTACGATAAATTGTTAAATATCAGTGTCTGGAATAATTCTGATACAGCTGCAGGCGCACTAAAAGGAATAACGCCAAATATAACAGAAAGAGAAATTATTAATGAATTATACAGCACTATAGAAAAGGAGGACGATAACGGAAATGTTAGAGTGAAATCGAAATATGGTCGCCTGACAGGATTCTTAAAGAGAATTGCATCCAGTTCTATATATTCATTAAACAAATTTATTGAGAACAGAGATGATTTTTCTTCGGAAGATTTGGAGTACTTTGAAAGTTTTGAAGATGATATTGATTTTGATGATACTGATACTGGTAATCTGAAAGAAATTCTGGAAAAATGGAATCCTGCTGATGATACGAAGTTTATTGAGTTACAAAAACTGATTGAATCAGAATTTGAAAAAAACAGCAATAAGAAGGCGATTATTTTTTCATGCTTTATTAATACATGCAAGTATCTGGAAGAACGTTTAAAGGAATCTTATCATATCTACACGATTAAAGGAGAAACAAGTGCAAAGAACGTTGAAAATGCA
>JAZQPR010000288.1:0-18153 GCA_045628605.1 Oscillospiraceae bacterium | reverse complement strand
TGCTTGTTAAAAGCAGAGCTTTGAATAAAAACTTTAAAGGCACATAACACTTATATACGATGTTATGTGCCTTTTTATCATGTTGATAAATCAGTTCGAAACTTTTTTCCTTTGTAAATGTTATTTTATATTGCTTTATTTCAGGGGCTGTATTTACAGCTCCTTTTTTATAACCGGAAAAAATGACTTCATAGTCACATTTAGCCGACCGGTGGATCAAAATATTTATAACAATTACAGATTTGTAATTTTTCCGGACTGCATATAAAAATTTGCTATAATTGAATCATTAAATCATACCTGTGAAAGATCATTTACAGAATATTTTCACAGTATATTTTTGAAAGGAATATTATTATGAAGAAAAGTATTGGAAAAATAATTACAACAGCAGCTGTTACAGCAACATGTTCAGTTATTATGACAGGGATTATGACGGCAAATGCAGTAACCGGAACACAGATCAGGGAAGCTGCGGGTGCGAAAATAAAGGGACATCCCGGAAGCTATGTAGTTATATATCCGGAATCATATGTCAGAAATAAAACGGAATCAGTTACAAACCTGCGTGCTGAAGAAACACAGTGTTCATGTCCGTGTACATGTTCGGAAACAAAGGTAACCATAAAACTTCTTGACAGGGTTACAAATCAGCGTGCTGAAGGAACACAGTGCTCATGTCCGTGTACGTGTACCGGAACAAAGGTAACTATAAAACTTCTTGACAGGGTTACAAATCCACGCGCTGAAGGAATATATACCGAACCAAAGGCAGTTTATGAAATGCCCTGGACAGCAGCGGAAAGATAAGTAAAGAATTGATAAAAGAGGCTATCAGAAATCGTTGTATTTGAAAATGAGGACGTTAAAACAACAAGCTCTCAGCTTGAATCTGATGAACTTCCTATTTATTAATATGCAGTAAATAACCAGCCGTTTTCTCTAAAAACAGGGAAAACGGCTGGTTATGTTTATGGACCTCTCCGTCACGCTTCGCGTGCCACCTCTCCTTAAAAGGAGAGGCTTATACTGCGTCCGGATTTAAGTTTAATATCGGTACAAGCAAAATAAAGTGGGAACAAAGGCTCTCCTTTTAAGGAGAGGCTTATACTGCGTCCGGATTTAAGTTTAATATCGGTACAAGTAAAATAAAGTGGGAACAAAGGCTCTCCTTTTAAGGAGAGCTGTCAGCGCAGCTGACTGAGAGGTAATTAAAGAAAATAACTCCTATTGATAATAAATTTGACTTATGGTATACTAAAAACATCGGTTTATTGAAGAAAAGGGCATAGGATACATCCTGATCTCGTTGAGGAGACGGCAAAATGTGATAAGGCTGCAGATTGCAGTGAATCGGAAGAAGAAAGACTGACAGGTACTGTTTCAGCTGTCAGGATGGGGAAAAACAACAGATTTGCTTTTGTGGACGGGGATGACAAGATTAAATACACCATAAAGGAAGATGATTATGCAGTGACGGAAAATGCGGAATCAGTGATAAGGGAAGGGAATAAGGTTTCGTTTTTACTGTCGGCTGTTACCCAAAAGCATAGGTATATTTCGGATGTAAGAGGAGAATGATGGGCTGAGGATGAGAGAATTTTTAAAGTACATGAATTCAAAAAAGCGTTATTTCTAAAGAATCAAAACAGGATGAAGATATAAATCTTCTATAGAAAGGGTGACAGTATGAAACGATACATAAGTGATTATCACATCGGTCATGAAAAAAGCATACAATATGATTCAAGACCTTTTGCATCGCTTGATGAAATGAACGATACTATCATAAAGAACTGGAACAGCGTAGTAAGCAATGGTGATGAGGTATATATTCTTGGTGACTTTGCATGGAAAAATGAACTCGCACTTGAAATACTGCGTCAGCTCAAAGGACAAAAATTTCTCATTCTTGGAAATCACGACAGAATAAGTGCGGAAATTGAAAAGCAGTTTGTCTGGGTAAAAGAGCTGAAAACCATAAAAGACAGAGATAATTATGTTGTCCTTTGCCATTATCCCATTGCTCACTGGGAAGGTGCGGACTACGGCTATATTCATTTATACGGTCATGTACATATCGGAAGAGATTCTGATCCGTTTGAAGAATATGCGGCAAAGATGAGGGCGAGAGGGATTCCGTATGAGTGTTACAACGTCGGATGCATGATGCCGTATATGGATTATACGCCGAGAACGCTTGAGGAGATAAGGAGAGGTAAGGCTGAGAAGGATAACCGATGATATATGTATTGCTTCCTTAGTCATTTGTCAACGGATGTTTCTGGCATAAGCATGAAGGATGCAGATATTTTGTAGTTCCGAAATCAAACTTTGTTTGAAAAAAGTAATTTACAACTCCAAAATGTATGAAACCTTTTTTAATACATTCTGTCTGTATATATGAACGGATATAAAAAAGCTTTCAATAGTTCAAAAGCGTACCGTTCATTTGTTCCGGCAGATTTGAATTATACAGGTATTAATTCTTCATTTGTCGTGAAATAAAAGTAAATTCTAAAAATTTAATTTAGATAAAAATGAAAGAGGTATAGTATTATGAAAAATTTATTTAACAGAAAATTAATATTTGCAGCAGTTATATCAGCAGTGGCACTTGCAGCTTCCGGATGTGAATCAGATGAAAATATTAATATAAACTCAAAGCCTGAAGTAACAGAAGCTGAAGTTATTTCTGAAGCAAAAGTATCAGAAGAAAGTTCTGAGAAAGCATCAGCCGAAGAAAGCAAAACAGAAACTGTTAAAGAAACTGTTACAGAGGCAGATACAGAAGAAGCTGAAGAAGCAGCTGAAGAAAAGAAAGAAGTTTCAGTAAACAGCTGGATCGAGGAATATCAGAGAGAAATTGACAATTATCCAAACAGAGACGGAGAAATGTATGAATTGCTTGACATTTCCGGCGATGGTATTCCTGAACTCTTTATTTCAGGCGGTGACTATCATGGAGCAGGAGTTACTATATTTACTGTTTCTGACGGTAATGTAGTTAAACTTGGTGAGTACGGTTCATTTGGTACAGTTATGTATGATCCTGACAAGAAGACAGTTCGTCAGGGCTATTCGGGAAATGGCCATACAACAGGCAGTATTTTTACCGTTGAAAACGGCAGAGTAAATATTCTTGTTGAGTACGATAGTAACGGTTTTGATGATGAAATTAGTTACAAAATAAATGGTTCTGAAGTTTCAGAAGAAGAATACAACAGCACACTTGATGAGTACAGCGTTGATGTAAGACTCGGAAGAAAGAATGACGTTAATGTAAAGGTAGCCGATGCTTCTGTTTAAAATAAAAAAGTAACAATATACAAAACAAAACCGTACTTAAACTAAGCAGTTCCTTTTCCGATAACAGAAAACCTGATATAGAAGTCAAAGTAACCATGTATAACATAAACTATGGAAACAACAAAAAACTGCTTAAGGCATGCAAGCCACTTGCAGAATATTCATATTTTGTAGACAGTATTCGAAAAAGATTCAGAAAAACAGAAGAAAGTAATGTATAAATGTCTGACGATTAAGATGAAGTTATATACAAAAGAATAACCCGCAGATTTCAGATGAAAAAACCTGAAATCTGCGGGTTATTTTTAAATAAAATCGTTTTTAATAATTCAGATCATGTCTGTCAATAAACCCTGACTGCCGGATTATTTGAACACACGGTCTGTATAAATTTATCTTCGTCTTTTGGTGAAACATAGATGATCCCTGTTTCACCGGCGTACTGAATTTCAATTCTCTTTGAGGATGAAGACGCAGATGCGATCAGATTTTTTACCTTCTTCAGAGATTTTACAGATGCAGTGTCCAGAACAGTTGTTGTCATTCCGAAACATACTTTGATCGTCTGATCAGTCACAAGTAGATAGTTTCTCGCAATAAAGGATGCTGTCATGACCGTAGACGCTGACATAATAATTAAAATCAGCAAATAGCTTCCGATATGTTCAAATTCGTTGTACATTGTTGCAAATGCTATCGTAACCACAAGAAGTGCCAGTGTTGTGATCCAAATTATCATTCCGGATCTTGCTTTTATTTTCATACTATGACCTCCTCCTGTTATTCTGTCAATAAACTTATCAAATTAGCCGGAGAACTGATGTTTTTGTAATCACGGCTTGATGCCGATGCGATAACTATATCCTTATCTATATTATATCATTATATCTGCCGATTGTCAATGAACCCTCGCAATTACGACACATTCATATGTATCTCTTATTTTTCAAAGTAAACGCAGCATTTGAGAATCAGTATTCAGAGAATGATAAGATATATCATATTACAGAATCTCTCAAGTATATTAGTGCATTTTTGTATGATTCAGAGGGGAATACAAAGCTCTGCTTGTTAAAAGCAGAGCTTTGAACAACTTCAGTTTTTTTAAAATAGAAAATGTAGCTAAACCACGTTCTGAATAGTATTAATATCAAAAGGATAATTTCTTTTGATTGTGAACGGAGGAAAATATATGAATAAATTAAAAGCTACATTACTTGCACTTGCATTGCTGACAGGCATGACAGCATCACCGGAGTTTGCACAATACCAGAACAGTACAAAAATCTGTGCAGAATCTGCATCCGGTTCTGCTGTTTTTGAATATGTACAGGATGAATATACGCTCAACTACACAATAAACGGCAACGAAGCAGCTATTTGTTCATGTTTATGCAAAGATATGAATCAGCCGGCATATATGAGAGAATATATCTCAAAGCTGGAAATTCCTGAGAAAATTGACGGCTATACTGTAACAGAAATATGCGATAATGCTTTGGAAAATATTATGTTCAAAGAGCTGTCATTACCTGAAACCATAAGAAAATTTGGCAGTAATTCTCTCGGAAACTTTTCTTATATTAAACATGATACATTTACTTTTCCTCGTGACACTGAAGAAATCGGAGATAATGTATTTTCATGTTTATATGTTTCGAAAATTGTGATACCTGCAAAAGTTTCATCAATTTCAAAATATGCTTTTAAAGATAACTATGATTTTGAAGTTGACGAAGATAACAAGTATTTTCATATATACAAAAACGCACTTATGTCAGCAGACAATAAAAATCTTATAAAATACTGCGGAAACAAAGAAACCGTCAGTTACTACGTACCTGACGGCACTGTGGAGATATATCCGCATGCTTTTGAATATGCAAATATTTCATCAATCAGAATTCCTGATTCGGTTGAAACAATTGGTTCATCAGCTTTTAGCAGCTGCAGAGTAACTAATATAACACTTCCGAATAAACTTACAAGAATAGAAGACTACACTTTTGCGTATACATTACTTACACAAATAACCTTGCCGGAATCTGTTGAATATATTGGCAGAAACGCATTCACTTGTTCAGATTTGGAAAATATAACTATTCCGAAAAATATTAAAAAAATCGAAGATTTTTCATTTTCAAGATGTGATTGTCTTGAGGAAATATCTCTCCCTGAAGGACTTGAATCCATTGGTAGAGCAGCTTTTTCCGAATGCAGAATGCTGAGAACCGTATCTCTGCCGGATACTCTGAAAACATTAGGAGATGAAGCTTTTTCAGAATCCGGTCTGACAGGAACAGTAAGCATTCCGGCCGGACTGACTACACTGCCTCAGTCAGCTTTTATGTATACAAATATCTCCGGATATGAAATACCGGAAGAAAACAAATACTATTCATCAGAAAACAATATTCTCTTTGACAAAGAAAAGAAAACCGTTATTCACTGTCCTGCCCAGAACAGCATCAAATCATGTGTATTGCCTGAAACAGTAACCTCAATTGAAAATGGAGCGTTTTACAAATGCGAGAATTTAATAAGTATAACTATCCCTGATGAAGTAGAAACAATCGGATCGTATACTTTTTATGAAAATACATCTCTTGAATCAATCAAATTCCCTTCAGAACTGAAAACTATAGAAGAGGCTGCCTTTATGGCATGTATAAGACTCCATGATATTAAACTGCCTTCCAAACTTGAGGAAATACAAAGAAGAGCCTTTGAAGATACAGCTATTGAAACCATAAACATTCCCAGATCAGTAACCAGTCTCAGTAGTTATGCATTTCACCTTTGTTCCGGACTTAAAACCATAAGGATATCTCCATACCTTCATAACTTTGAGACAACACTTGATGCTGATATAGAGTTTTATGAAGATGACAGAGTTTCTTTAAAGGATGGCGTAGTCTACTCAAAGGATATGACCGTTTTAATAAATTATCCTGTATTTATCGAAAATGATTCAAACGAATTTACTGTACCTGACTCTGTCACTCAGATTGCTGATAATGCATTTGAAGGATCGTATCTAAGAAAAATCACTCTGTCAAAAAATATTTCTACAATAGGAGATTATGCTTTTAAAAACTGTACAAAGCTTGAAGAAACAGACTATAACGGATGTTCTCCAAAAATAGGAACAGGAATATTTACAGGATGCATAATGCTTTACAAATTTGATCTTCCTGAAAATATTGCTGTTATTCCTGAAAATACGTTTGACGAATGTACCGGCATATACAGTGCAAGGATTCCTGACAGTGTCGAAGAAATCAAATCAGGCGCTATGCCGTGTATCCTAAGGCAGATATATATTCCTTCAAGTGTGACCAGAATTTCAGAAGATGCTTTTTCTTTGAATAACTTGTCTGTCATCTGCGGAGAATCAGGCTCATTTGCAGAAAAATTTGCATCAGAAAACAATATTAAATTTATTTCTGACTCTGAAGAAGCCGACGGAGATGTCAACGGTGACGGAAAGACAAATATTATCGATCTTATCAAACTAAAATCATATTTTATTATCGAAAGCAAAAGCAGTACTTTAAAAACTGATATCGATGGCGATGGAAAAACAAGTGTTATTGATCTTGTAAAACTCATAAACATTCTCCACGGAAAAAATGATTTGAGCGGATATAAAAAAATTGAGGTTACAAGAGAAAAACTGACCGGCAGTATTAACAGAAAGTACACAAATGAAAAACCCGGAAAATTAATTTCAGACGAAAAAGAACTTAAGAATATATTTGAAAATTATTTTACAGACAGAAAAGAATCATCTGCATATATTGAAAAATACAGTGATTATCTGGACGATTTTGTGATCTACACAAATCTGTACACTAATACATGGCCGAATTCCATGCCTGTACTTGATGCAGAAGTATATTCGATCGACGATAAACAAATGACATTTAAGATCACAGACTTGCCAATCCGAAATTATTCAGGTGAAGATATAAACGCAGCATATCTGTATACAGTTCTTTTGCCAAGAAGTCTTTACAAAGAACAGACAGTAAAATATGTTTATTCCCAGCAGATAGTATTTGCTGACAAACCTGTAATTTATCTGTATCCTGACGAAGAAACAATTATCAATGTAAAAGTTGAACTTGATGATAAATCAAAGTTTTCATGCACATATCCTGAATACCCTGAAGAAACAGGCTGGACAGTTACAGCTGAGCCTGATTCCACACTTTATTACGAAAACGGCTCATATCCTTATCTTTTCTGGGAAGCTGCTACTGTAAGAGAATGGGATATGTCAGAAGGATTTGTAGTAAAGGGTGAGGATACAAAGGCATTTTTAAAGGAAAAATTATCTTTTCTTGGCCTTGAACCGCAGGAGTATACAGAATTTATCTGTTTCTGGGCACCAAAAATGGAAAACAACAAATACAATCTCATTTCATTCCAGACAGATGATTATGAAGAAATGGCAAAGTTGATAGTAACACCAAAACCGGAATCAGTACAGAGAGTGTTTATGACATATAAGGCGCTTGATGAATGGACAGATATTCCGGAACAAAAACTCAATCCGTTCAGAAGAAGCGGCTACACACTGATCGAATGGGGCGGCTCTGAAGTAAAATAAGTGCAGAAATATCAATAAAAGCAACCAACATAAAGAAAAAAATGTATTAAATATGATATATTTTATTACAAATTTGTAATTTTTGTAAATCCGTATGATATATATGATATAATATATACATCAAAACGCTACATCAGTGCAGAGGACAGAGCGTGCCTCTGCTTGTTGAAGCGAAGCATTTAATAATTTTTTTAATCAAAGGAGCTACAAAATGAACAAATCAATCAATTTTAAAACTGTACTTGCTTTAACAGCAGCAGTTGCAGCAATTTCACTGACAGGATGCGATGATGAGGATGACATCAGCATAAGCAATAATTCAGATACATCAATTGCTGAAGTAACTGTAGCATCAACAGAGGAAGTAACCGAAGCAACAGCAGCAGAAACAAAAATTACAGAGACTGAAGAAACAAAATCAAATATAACATCAGATAACCTGAATGATGAAGAGTATAAAAAAGAGCTTCTGGATATATTTGTTAAAAATATTGATATTTACAATAAAGCTTTATATCTTATAACTGATTATGGAATAGAATTCAATTCTGAAACTGATGATACATTGTGGGTCGATACGGATACAAGAGAAACACTTTGTTCAAATGGTAAGGAATGTAGTGATACTGAAATAGATTTTGAAAAACATCCGCATGCTGCAGCAGCATATCCATTAAAAGATGAACGTTTTTCAAATCTTGACGAGTATAATGATTATCTTAATACTATTTTTACTAAAAAGTTTTTGGATTCAACAGAATGCGGCAGATTCAGATTTTTTGAAAACAACGGAAAAGTATATATTAGTGAAGTATGTAAAGGTCTTCTTTTTGATGGCTGGCATACTGACAAAGCAGAAATAACAGAATTTGAAAAAGACAAATCCTTTACTGTCTTTGTACTTGGAAGAGAAGCCGAAGATCCTGATGACAATTATTATGGTACAATAAAATTTGTAAAAGAATCAGATGGATGGAAAATAGACGAGCTTGATTATAAAACTAAATAGATTCCGGATTTGCTGAATATTGATCAAGAGTAACTACAGCAATTAATGCATAACGGCATTAAATTAATATTTTACAAAAAGCAGTGACATTGCCGTCACTGCTTTTCTTACTATCAGAGCACAAATATTCATCGTGAGCTGCAAAGTCAGAGATATACGAAAACATTTTAATATATCGGTCGCTTTTGGTCAGAAACTATTGAACAATACAAGAGCTTATTCTGTGTTGTTATATGCTACTATTGAATTTTGTTGTAAAACAAATATTGACAGTGATTGTATTTTCAGTTAAAATTATACTGCTAAAAAAATAAAAAATTTTTTTAAAAATTACTTTGAGAAATAAACTCCATAACGGTACTAATAAGTGAAGGGGAAATACAGCAAAATCTTTTAAGATTTCGGTCAGCTGTAAAATTATCCTTAAAAAGGGAGTGTGATTGAATAATGGACAACGGTGAAAGTAGCTACCGCCGTTTCCTTGCAGGAGAAGATGAAGGAATGTTTGATATTATCTGTGAGTATCAGGATGGAATGATTCTGTATATAAACAGTATTGTTCAGAATATCCATACAGCCGAAGATATAGCAGAGGAAACTTTTACCGAGCTTGCAATTAAACATCCAAAGTTTGCAGGACGCAGTTCATTTAAAACATGGCTGTATGCGATAGCCAGAAATAAGACGGGAAAATATCTGCGAAAAGGATCTACAAAAATAAATATTCCTGAAGAAATTCCTGAAGATATAAAGAGTAAGGAAAACGTCGAAGAAGATTATATAAAAAATGAACAAAAGAATATTATATACAGATCATTAAAAACGATCAAGCCGGAGTACGGTCAGGTTATTTATCTTTCATATTTTGAAAATATGAGCAATGAAGAATCAGCAGTGGTTATGAATAAAACCAAAAGACAAATTGAATCCTTGCTGTACAATGCACGAAAGGCTTTGAAAATAGATCTCGAAAGGAGTGGATTTGAATATGGTAAGCCATGAAGAAATGTACCAACGCGTTTTAAGAAACCGCGATGAATACATCGAACGTGAAAAACGCAGAAAGAAAATTATGATCCGCTCAGCAATAGTATTTTCAGGTTTGTGTGCAGCATTATTATTTGGTCTGAAGCTTCATTCCAATTCTGCTTTAAATACTCCGCATGATTCACTTATGATCGAAGAAACTCAGTTTACAGATACAACTAAAGAATCAGATACAGCAAATACAGAAAAAACTGTTACTCAGATTACAGACAAACATGTTCATGAAAATATAACGACTTCTGAACTCCATGATGAACGTGAAAAAATAACATCAGAAGACGCTAAGACAACTTCTGTAAATGCTGAATTTGATAAAAACAAAGATGTTCATTCATCAGAAACTGCAAAAACAAAAGATGAATCACAAACAACTGAAAAAGCAATTGAAAAGAATGACAAACCGGTTACTGAACAGACAGAACCGAAAGAAACAATTCCGGAACCCGTTATAACTGATGAGGATCCGGATATAAAGGAGGAAAATGAAATGAAATTACAATATAAAAAAGCAATAGCATTTTTAACAGCACTTGCAGCAGCAAATCCGGGAGGAATCATTTCATCTGCAGCAGACATTAAGACTGAATATACAAGTGATGAAGCAATTCTGATCGAAATGGATGAGAACCACGACAGACTTGATTTTAATTCAGACGGAATATTTGATGAATTTGATACATATGATTTATATTTGTATCTCAACGGTAAGGAATACCTTCCTGAGAAAAATATCAAAAATATAGAAGAGAATGCTGACTTTAACAAAGATGGTAAAATTAACGAACTTGATTTTAATTTACTTGACGGATATGGACAGTATAATTGTTGCAATTATAATAATGTTAGCAGATACGATTTGATGGATTATCTATATGGAACAGAAGAAATAAAAAATGATTTTTTAAGTTGTCCTACGATTAACCTATATTCAGATAATTACATTTATTCAATGAAATATGCTGCTCCTTCGTACAAAAAGTTATGTAAAGTATTTGATTCGGGGATAATCAATCCCGATGTAAACATGGATGGAAATACAGATCTTGCAGATTTATATGATATTTATATTTATGACGCATATGCAGATGATTTTGAACTTGCAGAAAATGATGATGAATTGTATTTCGGATCAAAATGTTTTACAAAGGAATATAAGGACAGGATTACTGTGAACTGTAAGCCGCTTTTTGGGGATGACCTTGACTTTATCGGCGATGCATACAAAAAAATAGACCTTTTTGCTCGCTACTATGTCACACACAGTGATATTACTGATCAGTATCTTCATGAAGAATTTTATGACAATATTTTCGATACAAGATACGAATACGAAACACCATGGCTGACGTTATCTCAATTGTTTGTTATAAATCTTTCTGAATGGGTAAAAGCTGCAGACATAGAAGATTATGATCAGTTAAAAATTGTGATGGTTGATGATATTGAATATTATCTTTACGATGATCATGCAGTTCTCAGAAAAAATAATTCTGATCTTGAAACAATCGTTATTCCGACAGAAATCAATGGAACACCGGTTACTAAAATTGAAAGTGGAGCATTTAATACAAATCACAAAACTAAAACTGTTTATATACCTGAAGGTTTTAATGTCATTGACAATTCATCTTTCAGAGGTTCTACAAGTATAGAAAATGTAATCATTTCTGAAGGTGTTAGTGAAATTGGAACGTATGCTTTTGAAGACTGTACAAATCTTAAGAATATTAGCCTTCCATCATCCTTAAAAGTTATTGGAGCCGGTGCTTTCTCTCATTGTACCGCTCTTTCTGAAATTAAAATTCCTGATGGTATTGAGTGTATAAATGAAAGTGTTTTTTCATGCTGTACATCACTAATAAGTATTGAACTTCCTGATAGTATAAAAAGTATAGGAGATTATGCGTTTGAAGGTTGTGACATTCTTGAAACAATTGATTTCCCTGATAATCTTGAAGAAATTGGAAGAAATGCATTTGTAGGATGTGGGTTTAAAACTCTAAACTTTCCTGAAAATCTAAAAATAATAAATGATTATTCATTTGTTGATAATTTAAATTTGGAAAAAGTAGTTTTTCCGGAAGGAATTGAAGAAATCGGTTGGTATTCATTTTTAAATTGCACCAAATTACTAAGCGTGACTATTCCAAAAAACTTGAAGCAATATGCTTATTTTGGTTTCGGTGAATATATTGTAAATGAAAGTGATTTTATGATAAATACTGATTTCACACTGAAATATTATTTAGAATCAAAAGAGGATGTAGAAATTAATTTTCGTCAAAAGGGATATAATCTCGTTTTAATAGATGAGGAAGAATCATCAAATGACGAAGTAAAAGAAAACTTCAAACCAAAGGCCGCAGAGATTATGTGCGGAGACATAGACGGCAGCGGAATCACAGATCTTACTGATCTTTCCCTTCTTTCAGTTGCACTTCTTTCAAAAAACAACTTAAATGAAATGCAGTTCAAAGCAGCTGATGTTGATCTGAACGGAGAGGTTGATATCGCAGACCTTGCTTATCTTAAGCAATATGTAAGCAAAGATTCAAAGGTTACGGCTATGTTTAATAAAAGCAGATAAGAATAATAATTTATCTTATGTTTTATTTGTCAGTTGTCATTTCAATTTACTATATGCAGGGTTAAAGCTTAAAATATACAGTTAAAAAGAATCGCGCACAAAATCTTTGATTTTACCGTGCGTGATTCTTTTTTTAAGGATATTCAATTGTTCGTGTTGACTGAAAATTTTAATTATGGTAAAATATTGATAAATTAAATGTGGAGACAAATCGTGATAACTTTTAAAGTTCTGCGTTAATAAAAATCATTCAGGGAGCATCGATATTATTTTACAGCAGATTAAAAAAATATTTTTGTTTGATTTCCAGACTTGATATTTATTGTCTGAAAATTTTGTATTTTAAAAAGGTGAATAAAATGGAAAATAACATAATTTATTTTGAAATATCATCGGTAACATGCTATATAATCAAAGGAAAATACGGAGACCTTCTGGTCGATACAGGTTTTTTTAATACATATTCCAAAATTAAAAAATGGCTTTCTGATTTTAATGTAACACATGTATTTCTGACGCATGCACATGCAGATCATGACTGGAATGCTCATACACTTCAGAACGAAGGAAAAAAGCTTCTTTTAAGCATAAAGGACAAGGATCTCAGACAAAATTTCTTTTCTCAGAAAGTAAATCCGACTATGCCCAAATATAAATTCAGAAATTCCGTTCAGGCACTCGGAGCAGGTGTTTTTAACAGTAAACCATATGAACCGGATATTTATATAACTGATGAAAATATGGATGTTTTGCATTCTCTGGGTTTTGATGCAGATATTTATTCACTGCCCGGACACACACTCGGCTCTCTGGGTATTTTAAACAATGATGTACTTTACTGCGGAGATGCCTTTACAGCACTATGGAAAAAACCAGATATTTCTCCGCATGCCTATGACTGTGAGAAAATGAAGGAATCACTTAAAACGATTATGTCAATTGCTCCGAAATGGCTTGCTTGCGGACATGGTGCGCCTGTAAAAATGGAGGATTCTAAAAAAATTATTGAAGACTATTTAAAACATTATTAATAATTATTCTACCTAATATAACAACACAGAGCTTTGAAAAAATATATGAACTTGTAAATTCAAACAGTCAAGATCATATAATAAGTAACTAATAAAATCACGCACGGTATTGATTTTACCGTGCGTGATTCTATTATTTCTCAAGATAATCTATTAAAGGGTCAAGGTATTTTTCATCGGAAAGATCAAATGAGTTTTCGAGCATCTGAGCGGTCTGCTTTGCTTCCTCATCTGCATTTTTATTCTTTTTCAGCATAGCAGCAAAAGCTTTCATTGCAAGCCTTGACGGCATATTCATTTTTGAATAATCAATTCCTCCGGGACAATAGAATGCTTTGATGTATTTTCGCTGTTCATCATTAAGCAGTTTGTTCAATGATCGTTCTACGTCAGAACCGTTTTCAGGACTTGCACCGACTGTAAAAACAGCCAGCTTTTTATTTTTCCAGTCAGAGTCAGCTTTATCCAGAAACCATTTTGCTTTTACGACATTTCCTGCATTTAGCCATCCGCCGTATATCAGTGTGTCATATTTTTCAAAAAAGTCTTTGTTCTGTTTTTTAGCTTCGTCTATGGTCAGAATGTCTGCTGAGATTTTTTCTTTAAGAATTTCAGCGTATTTTTTTGTAAATCCGGTCTGGGATGTGTAAATTATCAGCACTTTCATTTTACAGGTATCCTTTCATGTCAATCGTTATTTTTGTTTTAATCTTTTTTATTATACAAAATATTTTACATTCGGTCAACTTTATATATATCTGAGAAGCAAAAAATACATTTTTATATAGCAAAGATTGTGTTGACTGAAAATTATAATTATGGTAAAATGTTGATAAATTAAACGAGGGGATAGTCGTGATTATTTTCAATAATATTGCGATATTCTAAAGACAGGGTACAGCATCGATTTTATTATTCTACTAATTCAAATCTGTACTTTTGTTCGATGTCCGGATATTTTTCTCTGTCCACTTCCGATGCAAACATATCATAAGGTCTTGCATACGTTTTGTAATCACCGTAAAGAGCTTTGTATATTACCAGCATTTCACCGGTTTCTGTGTGTTCGGCTATATCAAGCACATAATAAAGGTTTCCTTTGAAGTGACGGTACATTTTCTGTGTTTCAATTTTTCTCATGTCTGTTTCCTCCGTATTTGATTTCTATTTACAGGAATCTGACAGTTTTTGAAGCTGTCAGATTTTACGTTCATCAGAGCATTTTTATTTTAACATATATTAGTAAGGATTTCAATTTTTGTGTGATAAAAAGGGGATGTTTTATTATGGATTTATATGAAAAGCTTCAAAATGTAAACAATAAGGATAGTTTTATTGAATTTTTAAAGGCACTTTCAAAGGACAGCAATGAAAACAAAAACGCGTGGGAAAACATGACGATAGAGGACTATCTGGAAAGTATTGCGGCATGGACTGAAGACAGCAGCGACACTTTAAATAAAGGATTTGATTATAAAACTGCAGCTATACTTTTTTATGCAGGAAAAATATATGAGTGATTTTTTTGAAACTGAAAACCGGATAAAAATGATCAGTTTTTAAAAAATGTAATTGTGTTTTTTGTTGTGATAAATATGAAAAACCAAAAGCTTTCATTGTATAAAACGGCATATAATGTAGATAAGTTTAATTTTTCTATGCAACTTACATATCAAAAAACGCAACTTACTAAATTTTTCATTGTTCATATTTTTCTGCCATGATATAATCAAAGTGTAAGTTTATCCTTTTTGAAATGTAAATTTTGATTTTAGGAGCGAAAGAGAATTATGAAAAATGTTAAATTAAAAAAGGTTATTTCCCTCACTGCATCATTGATAATGATGTTTAATCTATGCGGATTTGGTTTTGAAGGTTCTGGTTTTTCATTTCCTGCTCAGACAGTTTCAGTTCAGGCAGCAGGCACTGTATGTTCAGGCTGTATAAGCGGTCAGGATGTTAAGGAAGTTTCTGATGCGAACAATGATTCTGATGTTCTTTTGTATTTTAAACTGAACAAAAATAATAAAACAGCATCCCTGTGCGGAAGTAAGATCAAAAATGCAGGCAAAAATGTTGTTATTCCAAATACAGTTGAAGTAACATCAAATAACACAACAGTAAAATATACTGTAACTTCAATTTCCGACAGTGCTTTTGAAGGACAGACAAATCTGAAAAGTCTTAATATCAAACCTATAATTGAAGGTAGAGGCGGTACTGTATACGCAAGTGTATCATCCATTGGTTCCTGTGCTTTTAAAAACTGCGCAAACCTGGAATATTTTTATATTCAAAATACAAGTATAGAAAGCAACGCATTTCAGAACTGCATAAATCTTACAGGTGTTGATCTGTCAAAAACCAATTCTATTGGTGAGTATGCATTTTCCAACTGTACTTCTCTCCAGTCCGTTGAATACAACGGAAGATATATAAATAAATATGCTTTTCAGTATTGTAACAAGCTTGAAATTGTAAACATGCAGAAAGCATCAGTTATCACAGTGGAACAGGGCGCATTTATGCAGTGTACTTCTTTAAAAAGAGTATACCTTTCAAACACACTTAAAGTTATTGGCAAGAGAGCTTTTTACGGCATAGGCGCAGAAATTTTTGATATTCCTGAATCCGTTGAGAGCATCGGAGAAGAGGCATTCTGCAGCTGTTACTATCTTAAAACGGTAATTACTCCGACAGGATTAAAGGAAATAGGCAAAAAGGCTTTCTATGACAATTATTATATGGATTTCTTTGTATGCGAAAACAGTTATATCAAATTCGGTGAAAAAGCTGTAGGATATTTTAAAAAATCTGACGGTACAGACGGGAAAAACGGAACGCTTGTAATATGGGGTTCTTCTCAGAGCGGTACAGATTATAATTATGCAAAACAAAACGGATTTTATCATAAGCTGAAAAAAACAGCCGCTGCAAACGCTTTGAATGAACTCAATTCAACAAAATATAATTTCACAAACGCATATTCAACTATAAATTTCGCTGATTCAAATGGAAATTATTATATTGATTCAAGACAGAAATATTTAAGTACCGGACTTGAAAATGAAAAATGGGAAGGCTCATGCTATGGTATGTCCTCACTTTATGTATTGGTCAGAAACGGTATCATAACAGACTCTACAGTTACAAAAAATTATCAGAAAAATACCAACAATATCATTTCTCTTATTAACACTCTGCATAGCAAGCGTGTTACCGGAAATAGTTTTATGGAACCGGAATTTATAAGCGATTTTTATATTAAAAGTAAAACATCAGCAAGTTCAGAAAAGGTATTCGGACGTTCAATGTTAAAATATATCGAGTATATTACATATGGTGCTGACCTTGGAGTTTTGACATATTCATGCCATAATAATATAGGTGCTCATGCGGTGGTTTGCTTCGGTATGGAAAATAAGTCGGATGCTTCTGATTCTCAGAGCGATTTATGGAAGGACAGCAATGACATTAACGCTAATGCGAGAATTTTGATATATGACGTTGACAATTCCGGATATAATACAAAATATAATATCTATGTAAATAAAACTACCGGAAAGTGGTATATGAAAGATACTTTCGGATTCTATATGGATTATCAGTCATATCAGAGTCAGATGCAGCTTAACTGTACAGCAGACAGGATGTATGATACAAAATATTCGTTGTCCATGTCATCTGAAGATTTCATAGATAAAGCAGTAAGATCTTTAATAGGATAAAATATTGATCCCGTCATTTGAATTACACTTCAGATGACGGGATCATTTTTTCTTTGAATTTTTATAACATCTTTTAAATCATTTCAGGTCCGAGAAAAGGAACGGCTGCATCTTACAATTTGAGATGCAGCTTTAATATAGATAGTAATATTTAATTAAATAATATCAAATGATCATTTTTTAGTTACAATTCCAAGCTCCTTAACAGCAGGGTCCTTACTGATGTACTGTTTGAATCTTGCAAGGTCTGCGATATCTATTTCACCATTTCCGTCGATGTCAGCCTGAGGATTGTTTTTGATATTAAATGTTTTATACATCAAACCAACACTGAGACGTGTAAGATCTGTAAGTTCAACAACGCCGTTTCCATCAAGGTCACCAACATATAAAATTTCTGTATCGATTATAGAAGCAGAAGTTAAAGGGGAGGATGCGGCAGTAGCAGCTGTAGTAACAGCTTTGGAAGTTGAAGATGTAGCATTTGTAGTAGCTTCTGTGGTTACAGCTTTGGAAGTTGAAGATGTAGCCTTAGTAGTAGCAGCAGTTGTTACAGCCTTTGAAGTTGAAGAAGTAGCTTTGGTAGTAGCTGCAGTAGTAACAGCTTTTGATGTTGCAGATGTAGCTTTAGTAGTATCTGCAGTTGTAGTCGGAGCTTCTGTTACAGTAGTTTCAGTGGTAGTTGTATCACCTTTTTTGTTTATGTCAACAAACGGAATGTTGTTTTTATTTGCATATGTTTCTGCATAAGATCCTGTATAACCGTAAATTGTAAGAGATGAACATCTGTCAAATGCTTTGTCTCCAATTTCAGTAACACTTTTTGG
>JAZQPR010000287.1:0-12044 GCA_045628605.1 Oscillospiraceae bacterium | reverse complement strand
CATTGGGATTCCGTGCTATTTGTTTCATCTTGTTGGATAATGCATATGTCAAAACGTAGAATGCCCTATCGGCATAAAAAGCATCAACTGTACGGACATACGGCTTATTTTCTACGGCTGTTGCCAAAGATATCAGGCTGTCTTTTGCAAACCGTTCCATTAATATTCTGTCGATTTCAGCGGTAATCTTTTTCATATTCGCCCTCCGTTCAAATCTTATTGGATTGCTCTATATAATAAATATATATATACCTATCTGCATTATACAGTATCCCTCATGAAATGTCAACGCGAAAAACTGCAAATTCATATGATTCTCTGCACACTTCGACAACAGTTGTATCCAAATTTAGCAATCAAACGCTTGTGAATGGTTTTGGCAGACAATTTGGTAGAAAAACAAGCTTGACCAATAATTTTTATCTACCATTGCCTCACTCAAAACAACGTAATATTGAGAAAATTTCGCATTACAGAAATAGGCTTAAAAAAATTTAGTGCCTTGTGTCACAAAATATTTCAAAAAATATCAGTCTAAAATAATACGCCCTGCATATATTAAGTAAATCTGATTTACTTAAGTATATACAAGGCGATTTTTTGTTGACTGAAAGGGGATAATATGATAATATGTAATAGTAAGAAAAAAATCGAACAATTCTATTTGAAAGAAGGTAAATATCAATGGAAAAGGTTTTAAAATTTTTAAAGGACGCAGAAGTTTACTATCTTGCAACAGTTGAAGGTGACCAGCCGAGAGTCAGACCTTTCGGTACTGTAAATTTGTTTGAAGGAAAATTATATATTCAGACAGGGAAAATAAAACCCGTTTCAAAACAGTTGATGGCAAATCCAAAAGCTGAAATATGTGCATTCAAAGACGGCACATGGCTTCGTATAGCCTGTGAACTTATTGAGGATGACAGAACAGAAGCAAGAAAATCAATGCTTGATGCATATCCAAATCTAAGAGGCATGTACAATGAAGACGACGGAAATACACAGGTTCTGTATATGAAAAATGCAGTTGCTACATTTTCATCATTTGCCGGTGCACCTGAAGTTATAAAATTTTAAAACTAAAATCAAAATTCCGTAAGAGAAATTTATAGAAAACCCGGCAGCGATCTTACAGACTACAAAAGAAAATCAATTATTTAATAATAATTTTTCAGGTGTTTTGAGATATTTGTCAAAACACCTTTTTACTGCGAAAATATTTTTTTGAAGAATAATAAAAGTTGATAAAAATTTGAAAAATGACTGATATATTTTACTGTGAAAGGTTGTGATAATATGTACAAAATACTTGTAGCAGATGATGAAAGGGATGTAGTCAGTCTTTTAAAGGATTATCTTGAATTAAACAGCTATGAAGTTCTGACAGCTTATGACGGATTACAGGCAATTGATGCAGCATCAAAAAATCCCGATCTGATACTTCTTGATATAAACATGCCGAAAGCGGACGGTTACGAAGTATGTACAAAAATAAGAGAACACATCTCATGTCCTATTATATTTCTGACAGCAAAGGTCGATGACTCAGATAAAATAATGGGGTTTGCGTCAGGCGGAGATGACTATGTGACAAAACCGTTTTCTCTGGATGAATTAGGTGCAAGAATTTCTGCACACATAAGACGTGACCACCGAACTGTTTCGCAGACAAATACAAAATTTTTCGGAAATATAGTTGTAAATTACACTGAAAAAACTGTATACTGCAAAAATGAAAAAATGGATCTTACAAAAAAAGAATACGGAATAATTGAACTTCTTTCGATAAACACAGGTCAGGTATTTGATAAAGAACGTATCTATGAGAAAATATGGGGATACGATGCAGAAGGAGACAGCTCAGTGGTTGCAGAGCACATACGAAGACTGAGAGGAAAATTCGCAGCCTTCGGAGAAGAACAGCATATCGGCACAGTCTGGGGAATGGGATACAAATGGCTAAAATAAAAAACCTCAAAACTTCTCTTTTAAAATATCTGATACCATGTTTCGGAATATGTGCAGCCGGAATACTGATAATCAAACTGATATTATCATATTTTATGAACTGGTATAACTATAAGATATCAACGCAGATATATTTTCCTGTCAGAAGTGAATATAACGACACACTTTTATTTTATATTTTAAATTACGGAGAATATCTTATTGTTCCGCTGTGGTCTGTTCTTTGTCTTTTCATAGCTGTAAAAATCTATTACCAGCATGAAATAGAAAACCCTATAAACATTCTTACAAAAGCATCAGAAAAAATACTTAATGACGACCTTGACTTTAAAATTGATTTTTATTCATCCAATGAACTTGGATCACTATGTGTTTCATTTGAGGAAATGCGAAAAAGTCTGTATGACAGCAATTATCAGCTCTGGAAATCACTTGAGGAAAGAAAAAGACTGAATTCATCTTTTTCTCATGATCTGAGAACACCTATTACAGTTTTAAAAGGATATTCAAATCTGATAAATCAATATAACGGATCACTCAGCACTGAAAAGCAAACTGAGATCCTGTCAAAGATGTCAGGACAAATTGACCGGCTTGAACGCTACACCGAAAAGATGAGCAGTCTGCATAAAATGGAGGATCTGATTCCTGAGATAAATAAAATTTCGTATTCAAAGCTGTGCAGTCAGCTTAAAGAAAACGGTTCTATACTTTGTAAAGACAAAGAATTTGAATTTTCATCAGAAGAATTTAAAGACGACACTCTTTATTCTGACGAAGAGATAATTATTGAAGTAATGATGAATCTTATCACAAATGCATGCCGATATGCTTCAAACAAAATAGTATGCTCATCAGAAGTAAAAGATGATATGCTGACAATTTCCGTTTCTGACGACGGATGCGGATTTTCTGAGGAGTCTTTAAGAAAAGCATGGCAGCCTTTTTATCGTGAAGGTGATGCAAATGATAAGGAGCATTTCGGACTCGGCTTATATATCTGCAGACTGCTGTGCAAAAAGGCAGGCGGAGATATAAGACTGGAAAACAATGAATCCGGTGGTGGAAAGGTCACTGCATTATTTTTTATAAAAAATCTTAAAAATCAGATAAAAAGTTGAAAATTAGATTTTATAATAATGGCATGATAAAGATATCATACCATTATTTTTTTAGGAGAGATAAATATGAATGACGAAATAATCATCACGAACATGTCAAAATTTTACGGAAGGAAACAGGCTTTGTATGACATTAACCTTACTATCGGCAAAGGAATGTTCGGACTTCTTGGAAGAAACGGAGCAGGGAAAACAACTTTAATGAAAACACTTGCAACAATTCATAAAAAGAAAAGCGGAGAAATCACAGTATGCGGAATTCCGATAAAAAATGAAAAAGAAATACGAGCCATTACCGGATATCTGCCTCAGGACTTTTCAATGTATCCCAATATGAGAACAGATGAAGCACTTGACTATCTTGCTGCCCTGTCTGACATACCATCGGGGAAAAGAAAGGAACTGGTAACAAAGCTTCTTAAAAAAGTAAATCTGACTGACCATAAACACAAAAAAGTCAAGGAACTGTCCGGCGGAATGAAACGACGTCTCGGAATTGCCCAGGCACTGATACATGACCCTAAGGTACTTATAGTCGACGAACCAACAGCAGGTCTTGACCCCGAGGAAAGAATAAGATTCCGAAATCTTCTTTGCGAAGTTGCTGAAGAAAGAATTGTAATACTGTCAACACATATAGTCGGAGATATAGAAGCATCCTGTGAACAGGTGGCAATTATGGACAGCGGAAGGATTCTGTGGAACGGTACAGTTGAAGAACTTGTTAGCGATGCTGAAGGTCATGTCTTTACTGCAAACGTTGAAAAAAAGTTTATGCCGCAGATAAAAAAAGAATATATAGTAACGGGCATGCTTTCCCAGACAGAATATACAACCGTAAAGATAGTTTCAGACAGCGAGCCGGATCTTCCAAATGCTGAACTTTCTTCGCCTGACCTTGAAGCTGCCTATATGTACTGCCTGCATAAAAACGGATGCGAAATGAAAGGAGATGAAGAATAATGCTCTTCAGATCAGAATGTAAAAAAATATTTCGTTCACTTACTTTCTGGCTTTACTGTATATTTATTTTTCTTATGTTTTTTACTCAGTATTTTGTTGACTGTTCTTCAGCCGAATATAAACCTGAACCCGGATGGGAAGATTACGGATATAAAATATCAGAGGAACCTGAAATGATAATGGACGGGGCACTTAACAGTCTTATGACTGAATACGCTTCCAACAGATATATTTGTTATCCGTTGGGTTTCTATAAAGCAATAAGTTTAAAGGATGATGATAAAGAAACAATTGAAAATTATCTTATGGAACTGACCGGTACAGATAAAAACGGTATAAATAAAATAATATCACAAGGAACAAAATGTATTGTTAATGAAGCAATGCTTGAATATGATCTTATTTATTTCGAAAACTTAAAAGCTGACAATAATGTAAAATATGACAGATTTAAAGAGATGATGGCTGACATAGACAATATCCTTGGCGGCGGTTCATCCTATGAAGAAAATTCGCTTTTATCAAATTTTTCAGTTGTTTCAAAAAGCTATGAAGAAGCACTGGAAGATTACAGCATTTTTCTGAATGAAGACAAAATAACAGGTGCGCTTGCCCGTTTGTTCTGTGATTACTCAGGAATTATTCTGTCATTTTTGCCGGTGTTTGTCGCAGCAGCTCTTACTGTGTCAGATAAAAGGAACAAAATGAGTGAACTTGTTTTTTCGAAAAAAATATCGTCTGTTAAGCTTATATTTACAAGATATTCAGCTCTTGTCACAGCAATGTTTATCCCGGTATTAGTAACAATGATCATAGCTTTGATCCAGGCATGTATACTGTACGGTGCGGAGTCACTGAGTATACATAAATTAATAACATTGCCTTCATTCTGGCTTCTCCCGGAAATAATGACAGCGTCAGCTGCAGGAATGCTTATAACTGAAATATTTTCAGCGGGTACAGCAATTGTTATTCAGTTTGTATGGGCATATATTGATCTAATGAAATGTGATCTGGTCGGAGATATCGGACTGTTCGATATTATCTGCCGACACAACTCGTCAGGGGACAGAGATATGTTTATGGCGAATTTTCAAAATTTTGTAAGCAACAGAATCATTTTTATTATCATTTCAATTATTATCGTGATCTGTGAAGTATGGATATACAGTTTAAAGAGAGGGGGAAAATTTGGTGGCATCAGGTTGTTTGGCAAAAGTGGTATGCTCAGACGTAAAGCATAATTTTCTACTTCATTATCTTGCTGCAGCTGCACTGGCTGCAGCAACTCCGCTAATATTCGGATTATCAGAACTAAATGAAAAAATGGCAGCACAGCCTCTGGAAATAATGTCGATACTTATCGGAATAGCTGTACTGACACCGGTATTTATGCCTGAGGAAAACAGCAGTATTTTTGAACTGGTAACATCAAAAAAAACCAGTCATACTTTTATATGTTTACTGAGAATTATCTTCGCAGTCATAATTATTGCACTTCTGTCAGGAGTAATTGCGGTGATGCTGAAATTAAATAATTCAGATGTTACATTAAAGCTCTATATAAGCTCTCTTTCGGGTGCATTTGCAATAGGAAGTCTCGGACTTTTAATGTCCTCAGTGAGCAGAAATACAATTATCGGATATATGGTAACACTGATGTATTTTTTTATGAATCTGATTCTTCGTACGAAATTAGGATATTTTGATCTGTTTACGTTCAGTGACGGAGGAGAAAAAGTTAAGATATTACTGTTTTTGATTTCAGCAGTAATCGCTGCATCAGCTCTTGGTATACAGAAATTTTTCAGAAAATAATTATTCGTAAGCAAAAGATAAAATAAATAAAAGCCTCTGCGTTGTTATTACAGACATAGTTTCAAAATTAGTACAAAACGAACAAAAAAATCACATTCAGACAAAAATATATTGACCAATTTTTGAATTTATGGTAAAATATTAATACAGTTTTAACTGAAAACACAATGCAAAGGGGATAAATTATGAAATTATCACAGGATAAGCAGATCGAATATTCGATCACGGCTATTAAAGAAATCATAGCAGAAACAGAAAAAGAAAGCATTAAAATTGAACATGATCTTTCACATAAACCGACTATTTTTGAAAGTAAGTTTGCAGGACTCGGATATGTTCCTCATGATAAACAGATACCTGTAAATTCACTTGATACTCAGCTCAGACTTCTGGCACAGATAGACTGCAGCAAGGTCGAACTTGAAAACTTTCCTGAAAAAGGACTGCTTCAGTTCTGGGTAATTGATGACGATCTTGTCGGAGCAGATTTTGACGAACCTACAGTTCAGGATGATTTTCAGATCATTTATTATGAAACAGTAGATGAAACAGTGACTGAAGAAGAAGTGGCAGCAAAAGTAATCGAATCAGAAGAAGAATCAGATTTCCCGATAGATAAGGAAATTGCTTTAAAATTTGTAAAATCCAAAGAATCTCTGACATTTGGTGACTACAGATTTGAAAAGCTCTTTATTGAAAAATTCAATAAGCTTTCACCTGATGAACAGCTCGACGATATATACAACCTCGATTTTAATATTTTTGATGTTCCGGACAAATCATGCAGCGAACATCTGAGCAAGAGCGGATGGGGACATAAGACAGGCGGATATCCTTCATTTACACAGATGGATCCGAGAAACGAAGATGACGGACTAGATACAGTTCTCCTGCAGATCGACAGCTGCAAGATAGACGACAGCCATGAGATCATCTGGGGCGACACCGGTATCTGCAACTTCTTTATAAACGGCGAAAAACTTAAAAACCGTGATTTCAGCGATGTTATGTATAACTGGGATTGCTATTGATCAATTCTTCCCCCCGCCACACAGGCTGTGGTGGGGGATTACAATTTACGGAGGAAAAAACATGCTCAGACTCAGACCTTTCAGAAAAAATGACGCAAAAGAAATAATAAAATGGACAAGCAGACCGGATGAATTTTATATGTGGTCTGCAGGAAGACTCGGAGACTTCCCGGTATCAGAAGAAAAAATGCTTGAAGCAACATCAGGAAGAGAGGAAAATGACAAATACTTTCCGTTCACAGCATTTGATGAAAACGGACCTGTCGGATTTTTTACTGTAAGAACACCCGGTGAGGATGATAAAAAAGTTCGACTTGGATATATAATCGTAGATCCTTCCATCAGGGGAAAAGGATACGGAAAAGAAATGCTTAAACTCGGACTGAAATTTATATTTGAAATTTACGGTGCAGAATCAGTATCCCTCGGAGTATTTGAAGATAATCCAAACGCTTACAGATGCTATAAAGGTATTGGTTTTGAAGAAAACGGTGAAAAAGAGGATATAGTTCTCGGCGGAAAGACATGGAGAATCATTGATCTTGAGATAAAACGAAATTCAAGTCAAAAATAAATATCTGTTTATTTACCCTCAGATTTAATACTGAGGGTAATTTTTATTAACCTGCAATTATTCATAGACACAGACTTGCCATATATAAAACACAGATACAGAATATTAAGGTATTACCATATAAATATGTTTGTAAATCAGCAAAATATTTTACGATTTAAATATTATGTAAACTGAGAAAATAAAATATATGGAGGATTATTTATGGATATGATAAAAAAAAGAGTTATTTCTCTCAGCTTGTCTGCGTTTCTTGCTGTAACATCAACAGGTTTTCCAAAGACAGAAATAAAAGCAGAAACAGGAGAGATTCGGATCAATGAAATTTGTGCAAAAAACACTTCTGTTCCATCAACAGACGGTAACTGCTACGATTTCATTGAACTTTACAATTCTACTGAAAATGATATTGATATCAGCGGATATGGGCTGACTGATGATGAAACAAAGCCGTACAGATTTTTGTTTCCGCAGGGATCTGTTATCAAGGCAAATTCAGAAACTGTTGTTTATTTAAATTCAAAGGAATTTACACTTGAAGGAGAATATACAGGTTCATTCGGACTTTCAACTGACGGAGAAACGGTTACACTTTTCTCACCTGAAGGAAACAAAGTGGACGAGATCACATTTGCAAATATGAGTGCGGACACATCATACGGAAGAATAACAGACGGAGAGGATTCATTCGGTATTCTTTCCATGACTCCCGGAGCATCAAACAACGATTCAGAGCTTATAAAAAAAGTTGTTGAAGCACCTGTGCTATCAGTGCAGAGTGGTTTTTATGATGAAGAATTTGAACTGACGCTCTCCGCCGCTGAAGGAACAAAGATCTACTATACAATTGATTCTTCCGATCCGACTGAAGCATCAAACGAATACAGTGAAGCTCTGAAAGTAGTAAATCCGCAGACCATTGAAAAAGTACCGGAAGAAACAACAACCACTACAGAATCAGAACCAGCGGCAGGAAAACAAAACGGCTTCAACTTTTTCCAGCAGTTCATGAATACCCAGCAGTCATCATCAGTAAACGCACTTGATGAAAAATCTGCATTTGTAGTTCGTGCGGTAGCCATTGACAGTGAAGGAAACATGAGTGACCCGATATGCGGTGTATATTTTATCGGACTTAAGGATACAAGAGAATACTATAAAAATCTGAAGGTTATCTCAATTGTAACTGATGAAGCAAATCTTCTTGACAGCAAGACAGGTATTTTCAAAAATTATTCCCAGAAAGGAAGAGAATGGGAAAGACCTGCAAATCTTCAGATCTTCTCAGACGGAAATTATTCTTACGAACAGAACATCGGAATAAGGGTTCACGGTGGATACACAAGAAGAATGGATCAGAAAAGCTTAAATGTATACGCAAGAAGCGACTACGGTCCGTCAACTTTTAAATATGACCTGTTTTCTGGAAATCTTAAAAGTGAAGCAACAGGAAAGAAGATCAAGGAATTTGACAGCTTTATTTTAAGAAATGCCGGAAACGACAACGGTTCTGTAAGATTCAGAGACAAGATGAATCAGAAGCTTGTTGAGGACAGAGATTTTCTCACTCAGGCTATGGAGCCATGTATAGTATTTATAAACGGTTCCTTCTACGGACATATGGAAATTACTGAAAAGGTAAGTAAAGAATATTTCAAATCACATCTTGATATAAGCAAGAAAGACGTAGTAATCATGAAAAACCAGAACCTCAAGGAGGGAACACAGGAGAACATTCAGGAGTGCAACGACCTCTGGAACTGGATCAAAACAGCTGATTTCAGTGATGACAGCGTTTTTGAAGAACTTTGCTCAAAAATCGATATGAACAATTTTACAGACTACATGTGCTGCAACATTTATATCGGAAACAACGACTGGGGAAGCAATAACGTTTCCATGTGGAAATCAAACACCATAGATGACTCAAACCCGTATATGGACGGCAAATGGCGATTCAATATGTTTGACACTGAGTACAGTGAAAATATGTACGGACAGGTACCATCATCAACAAACACATTTTCAAAAATAATGAATCAGAGATCATTTATCAGCGATCTGTTAAAAGGAGCTCTGAAAAACGAAAAATACAAAGCACAGTTCATAGCAGCATTTATGGATATAGCAAACAATAATTTCAATACTGAAAAAGTTGATCTTCTGATTGACGAGCTTTCGACATCATATGAAGAATTTGCAAATGAAACCGTTAAGCTGTTCTATAACAGAGACAATTACGCAAGTGAAGTTCAAAAAGTAAAAGAATTCATGGATACAAGATATACAAATATTCTGAAAGGAATGAAATCATCACTTAAGCTTTCCGGTGAAGCAGTATCATTAATGATAAATAATGATTCAAAGCTTGGAAGTGTTAAAGTTGGAACCGTAAGTACAAATTCAGCATATACAGGAAATTATTTCACTGATTATCCTGTTCCTGTAGAAGTAACACCAATTGACGGATATAAAGCTGTCGGATGGAAGCTTTCAGACGGAAGAACAATTCTTGGAGGCAATACGGGGATTAAGCTTACTGGACCTGTAAGTGCTGAACCTATTTATGAAGCGGATACAGGTGAAGATGAACCTGTAGTTATCTATGGTGATATAAACGGAGATAACAAAACGGATCTGACAGACCTTACTATACTTTCACTTTATCTGATGAGAGACTTTGATCTGACTATCCCACAACTCTATGCTGCTGATATAGACCAGAGCATGGAAGCGGATATAGCTGATCTTTCATACTACAAACAGTTTATATGCAAAGATCCTGATCTGAATTCAATTGTAAAAATAGGTGAACAGAAATAATTGTATTCCTCGTAATAAAAAACTAAACACTTTTGGAAAAAACAGCAGTCAGTTATGGCTGCTGTTTTTTTAGAAGATAAATATCATCTATAGAAAACGTCAGTTTAAAGTCCGATCTTTTGTCATTATCTTTTATTTAATGAACATTATAAAATGCCGATAATATTATTAATGAATGATTTTTTAACTAAATGATCGTAAATACAATAAATCGGAGGGTAAAAGATGAAAACTGATAACAAATATTCTGTAATAATAGTAAGCGACGGCATTTCACCATATAATTCTGCTGTAAATCTCAGCAAATACATTAAAGATAAATCAGAAGAAAGAGGTCATCACTGTGACACAAAAGTAATTTTTACAACTGACTTCAAAGAAGACATGGCAAAAGACAATAAAATCATCATAATAGGACATCATGCTCTTGCAATTAATTACTATTCAAAGCTTAAGCCCTCTTTTGATAAATATGGAATGAAATTTGCATATGATCCCGATAAAAAAGCAGCCGTACTGTATTCAAGCCGCTCAGAACTCGGCTATGACGGAAGCGGAAAAAAAGCTTTTGCAGGTTACTATAACAAAAGATTAAAAAACTATAAAAAACTTGCAGAAAAATATGATATTCCATTAAAATTCGGTCAAAGAAGCTCAACCCGTCAGTCTCAGTATGACTTTTTGTGGATGAAATTTGCAGACCAGGAATTCGGCAGTCCTTTATTTGATTTTCTCGAAATAAAACACGCAAAAATAGAAAATATGTCTCAGGGAGAATTCGCAAATGAGGCTTTTGAAAGCATGAAGGCAAATTCAGGTGAAGTTCTGGATCTTGAAACTGATATAGATAATGAAATACAGAAAAATAACAGATCAGGAATACAGCTTGATTTCGACAAAGATGATGCAGATGATCTGCAGAACAACGATCTTATGGACAACCTCAGAAGTCACCTTAACTACAACATCTATATGACCGATATATGGCATTCCGAAAAAAATGTAATCAAAGTACCTGAAGAAAATCTTTCCGAAGGGGAAGTGGACGCCATTCTGGTTCCGGTCGGCTGTTACCTTATAAAATATGCAAAGAAAATATACGTCCCCGACGAAGAAGGAACCGGCTATCATCCTGCAGATAAAGAACAGGTCGAACTTGCCAAGGAGCTTCTGTACAATATAGTTTATACTACAGACAGAATAGAAAGAACCAAAGACACGCCTCTTGAAAAATGCAGAGCATATCATGAAATATCCGCAAAACACATAACCGAACTTGGAAAACCGGTTTCAGAATTTCATCTTATATGCAGAATAACAGACAATTTACAGGGAGAAGATGTTTTTTATCTTGAAACAGCCGCAGCAGTAAAGAACACCAGAAATGATGATGACTCTACCGCAAAATTATTTATAGAAGAAAGATTTATCGGAAGTTCAAGGAGCCTTGAAACATGGTATATATATTCTCCGGACACAATAATCAGAGCATTTTCCGTTCCGGATGAAAACTTTTCAACTTCTGAAAAATGGGATCTGGATGATGAATCCAATATTTACACTATTCCTGAACCGCATTAAAAATTAAAGTCTACATTATTCAGCTATAACAACACAGAGGATATCCCCCGCCTCTGCAGGCAATGTCATCAACTTAAGAAATTGATGTAAAAAAGTTAATGCAAAATTTGTAGATTTTGTCAATTGACAAAATGAAAAATCCCAAAAAATGAGAAAGTAATATCT
>JAZQPR010000286.1:0-7020 GCA_045628605.1 Oscillospiraceae bacterium | reverse complement strand
TATGATTGCTCTCCAAAAAAATTTATATGCTTTTCTGATTATCAAAATAACCATGAAAAACTATACAATCAAATCAATTATTTTATCTTCCGTCCACAATTCATTTGGGAAAATCAACAATTGCTCTTTGTGCTTGCGAATAATTCTAACTGGAGTATATGTATTATCATAAACATGCATAATATCACAGATTTCCAAAAGCTTTTTTATATTGTTCAGAGACTTGTCATATCTTGATCTGATTTTGTCTTCTTCAACATTATGACCACCTGAAGCAACTCTTGCAGCAACTCTGGATACATTGACCGAAGGATCTATTGTAAGTACAAACACACATTTGATAAAATAACCTTCGGATTTTGCTTTTTCCAGAATATCAATTTTATATTTTGATGAAAGAACCGTTTCAAATGTAAAGTCTTCTTTTAGTTCTATTGAATTATATCTTTTTCTATCAGCAAGAACAGCTGCATCCTGATTACTCATACCTGTAGACGCTACCATATCATCAGCATTAGTATATGAACCAACAATATCAAAAAATTGTGTTATTGTACTTTTCCCGGATCCATTTGGTCCAGCAAGAACCAGAATCATTGGCTTTCTTTCAGACATACTTTCGTTCTCCATCTGAAGTTTCAATATAAGCGCTCTTATTCACTGAATCATATCTGGCAACGGGTTTACCGCAAATCTTTGCTTTTTTTATTGCTGCTTCAACCGCTTCCCTTGCTCTGATATCCATTTCTTTATCACTTGACGAAATATTAGATTCAATATCGCTTCCTGTCACAACAGTAATTTTAAGATTATTTTTTGTTCTGATTACTTTACTCATAATAAAACTCCTTTCAAAAAAGGTCATTTCTGCTTATATTATAACATTACTAAGATGATAATTCAACAATAGCAAAGTCATAATAATTAAATTTTTATTCGCAGTCGTCGCACTTATTTCTCACAAGCTAATTCTGAATTTTTAAAGGCATTTATTTTTCAAAACACCATTTTCTGAGCCCGCACTGAACTAAAGTCAGTATTTTTTCAGAAAAAGAAATAACGCAGATACGTCATTCAACGTATCTGCGTTACTTTTGCAATATTTAAAAATACGCATTGTATAATGGCGGAGGCGATGCACCGCAGTTGAAAAACACGTTTTTTCCTCTTTTTCAACTGTGGCAGCATGTATTTACGTGGTTTGACGATACTGTTTGGAATTGAGATTCTGTATAAGCAAGCAACCGAAAAACTATCATTCCGTAATCAGACTGCGTATTTCTACTTTCTTTACGCCACTTGAAGCAAACCAGGCAAATACAAAACAGCACACAGTAATTATTGCTGAAGGAATAAGAATATCAGATACTGAAAATTTTGAAATAAAATTGGTTATTCCAAATGAGCTGAGCATAGCCGAAAACATCTTTCCGGATAACATCAGCGCCATAACAGCACCTGTCGCTGATCCTGTCAGAGAAAGAATCATATATCTGAGAGCAAAATTAAGACGAAGTGAACTGTCTTTAAAACCTACAGATCTGTAAACTCCGATATTTTTCTTCTCGCGCATAACTGCTCTTCTGCACATTGATGTTACCACAACCAGTGCAAATACAACCGAAACTGCAGAAACTACAAAGGATACGATATTAAGAAGACCAGCGATCATATCTATATATCCCTGCTCTGAATCACTTATCACGTATTTGTCAGCTGCAAGAATATCCCCGAATCTGCTGTTTAAAAGTTCAGTTACTTCAGTTATCTCCTTTTCGCTGCATTCTTCCATCAGAACCATTCCTGCTTCAATATTTATATCAAGTCGATTTCCGCCGTCCATTGTCATTATAAATGTTCTTCCCATAGAATCCAGAGTCTGATAGATACCGGTAATTATATAATCACAATCCAGTCCGTTTGCGTGAACTGTCACTGTATCTCCGATATGTTTATCTGCTGATTCCTCCATAATTCCTGTAATGGCAATCTCATTAGGATACTTCGGAACTCTGCCCTTGTATGCTTTTGCAAAGTGTTCAGGTCTGTCCGTAACAGTTATATTGTAAATAACATCATCTGTCGAAACATTATCAGGATTTGCATAAAACAGAATATCTGGTTTGCTGTCCAGTCCGGAAACGGCCTCTCTGACAATATCAGTATCAGAATATTCAAAATTACTGAAAGCACTGAACACTGCCCTGACGTTAAGATAATCTGATGTCAGAACTCCGGAATCAATTGATTTTGAAAATATGGAAATGCTTATCATAAAAAACACAAGAATTGCAGTAATCAGCACTGTTCCGATATTTGAAGCTCTACAGGATACAAGCTGACGAAGTGAAAGATAAAAGTTAATTCCGTTTTTTCTTATTCTGAAATTAGTATGGCCTGTAAAGTATATATCTTCATGTCCGCCGTTTATAGCTCTCACAGGTGAAACGCGTGATATTCCTGATGAAGAAATAACTACTGATACAATACATACAAGAACTATTACCATTGCCATACCTGTGCATTTTAAAACAGATATATCACCGGTTGTCAGTATATCCGTAAGCTGAATAAAACTCTTTTCAAGCGTCGAAACAAGCGGAAAAGAAACTATAATTCCAGCAGCTGTACCTATAATAAGAGCTGCAGTGTACTGAATAACATATACCATTCTTATCTGCCACACGGTAAATCCCTGGGATTTAAGAATTCCGATATTGACATACTCAAGTTCGAGTGATGACTTTATACTGTTGTGTATCATTATAATCACTACGCCGGTCAGAAGTATAACAAACACAGCAAGCAGCTTTGTTCCGACAGCCGAATAATACATTATATTCCCAGAGAGCTCATCCTTATCTATGTACAGAACAGCCTTGTCAATAAGGCCGCATTCTCTGTTAAGCACACCAGGAAGTTTTGACAATTCCATGTCACCTGTACTCATAATATGAATCATGGATATTTTTTCAAGGCATCTGAAAGCTGAATCCTCATTATCTGCTTTTTCCGAAATTCGTTCATAATCATCAGGCGAAACAAACAGATGTTCAGCTATTATTGTGCCTGATCCGTAAACAGGATCCTCTGTATATCCAGCAACTTTGAATTTTTCATCACCGGATGAAGTTTTAATCATTAGCTCCGATCCGATTGTAAGATTCGATGATTTCGCAAACGCATAGCTGAGATACACTTCTCCGTTTTCCGGTATAACATTTTCCCTGTATCCTTTTATATCTTCATCAAACACCCGTACTCTGCTGTCAAAACATGCAATTCTGAAAATTGCGCTAAGTGTCTTTCCTTCTGATTCTATATCTGTATTTACTGCTATTCTTTGTTCTTCATGTGCTTTTTTTACGTGTATGCTTCTTTCTGATTTTTCTATAAGCTCATCAGCATCGCTGCTGTGTACAGTTACGATCAGATCACCGATTTCATAGTTTTCAAGCGAATCCGAAAAAGCTCTTTCAAGATTGTCATTATTGCTGACGGTACCTGAAAATGAAAATGTGATTATCATCATAAGCAGTGCAATGCTTGTAAAAGCACCTTTTTTGTATCTTATGTTTGCCTTAAGAAGTGTAAAAATACTTTTCATGCCGCACCTCTTACCAGCCCATGGACGCAAGCCACGAACAAACCTGTGTATCACGGCTCTTCTCATCAGCAGCATCGTACTTCGGGAGTTTCAGCTCACCTGATACCTTTCCGTCCTCAATATATATGATTCGGTCCGCTCTCAGTGCAGCGCGGGAATCATGAGTTACCATAAGTATACTCTGTCCGTTTCTGTTGAGTTCAGAAAGCAGATTAAGTACCTCAGTTGTATTTCTCTTATTCAGAGCACCCGTCGGCTCATCTGCAAAAACTACTGTGGGACTGTTAATTACCGCTCTGGCGATAGCACACCTCTGCTGTTCACCACCTGAACACTGTGACGGAAGATGTTTCTTCACATCGGATATTCCCATTTTTTCAAGAAGCTCCTCAGCTCTTTTGTCAGTTTCTTTTTCACTCATTTTTTTGTTGAGATATCCGGGAACAGCAACATTTTCAAACAGTGTCAGATTGCTTACAAGATGCATCTGCTGAAATACAAATCCGAATTCACTGTGCCTGAGTCCTGCAAGCTCCCTTTCACTCATTTTTACAAGATTCTTACCCTTATAAATAACCTCTCCGCCGGTTGCACGGTCCATTCCGCTCAGTGCATAGAGCATAGTTGACTTTCCGGAACCTGAAGCGCCCATGATTACCGTGAAATCTCCTTCATAAACATCCAGATCAACACTGCTCAGAACATGTGTCTGGACACCGTTGAGAGCAAAGCTTTTACTCATTTTTCTGGCTGACAGAATAATATTTTCCATAATTATTTTGCTTCCTTTCATATTTTCTGTCCCAATTATACTATATTCAATATTAAGGAATCCTTAATACCTAAGTAAACGCTGGAAATTCGGATGGGGAATTTAATGGGGACTTCACCCCTTTACCACTGCACTGACAAATCTCTGAATCAGTTATTAATATTGCCTTGCACATCCGCTAACTACGTTAGCTCCGTGCAAATCGGCTAAAAGTAAACGACCATTTCATTTGTCGTTTACTATAACTTTCTGAAGAGTAAAAGCAGCTTCAAATCCGCCGGGAATATTTCTGAGTTTAAGTTCTCCGCCCGACTGAACCGCAATATATTCTGCAATATAAAGACCCAGTCCGCTGCCCTGTTCAGTTCCGCTGTTGTGCCCTCTGAAAAATTTTTCTCTGATAAACGGCATATCCTCATCCGGAATACCATTTCCGTAATCACGAACACATATTTCTGCAAATTCAGCACCATCAGAAAGTGTTACATCCACCTTTGTTTTTGCATATTTTACCGCATTGTTTATAAGATTCTCAAGAAGCTGAGCTGTTCTCATCCTGTCAGCATTTACATAAATATCATTTTCGTTACAGATAAAGTTAATCTCCTCATTTCCGGCAGAAATATCACTGATGGTATCTTTTATAAACTGAACTGCCTCTGTTTTCTCAGGAACAATTTTCAGTTTATCCATATCAGACAATGAGTGAAGAAGCATGTCATTGGTTAGTCTTGTAACCTCATCGCATTTTCTCATAATAACACTCAGATACTTTGCCCGTTTCTCCGGAGTAGTATCCATTCCGGCTTCAAGTCCTTCCGTATATGCACGGATTGAAGCAACCGGAGTTTTTATATCATGTGAAAGAGATGCTATTACTGTCTTATTATTTTCATACGCTTCCTTCTCGCTTATTCTTGCACGCTTTATTTCCCGCCGCATTCTGTCAAACGCCCAGGTAAATCTTCCGAAATAGTTTGTTCTCTCATATTCAAGAGAAATATCAAGATTTCCTTCCGCAATATTTTCAGCGAAATCAGAAAGCTTATAAAACGGCCTGATAATTACTCTGTAAAAATACAGTGATGTACCGGCAGTAAAAACAAGACACAGTCCGGCTATAATCAGTGCTGAATAATCCTTCCCGGCAGTTTCTTCTTCCCTGATTAACCGGGCAAGTTCCTCTGATTTCTGCTGAACCGCTTCAGAATCTCCATGCCGGCTCAGCTGTTCTATTTCATTTAAAGAAATAATATACTGCATTCTTTCATCAGTACGATGGTCCTCATTTGTCTTTCTGAAAAAAAATACACCTGCGAAAAGAATCAGGGCTGAAAACAGCAGCACAGCCATGGCAAACTTCTTCATTTATTTACCTCCAGCATATAGCCGACGCCTCTTACTGTTTTTATAAATTCAGGTGAAGAAGGATTTTTTTCAAGTTTTTCGCGAAGCCAGCGAATATGCACTGTCAGTGTGGAAGGTTCTACTTCTGAAAATGCTCCCCATACTTCTGCTATGATTCTGTCCTTGGAAACGGCCTTGTTTCTGTTTGCACAGAGAAATGCAAGAAGATCAAATTCTCTGAGTGAAAGTGAAATCTCCTGACCATTTACTGTAACCTTTCGTGAAACAGGACTGACTGATACATCACCGAAATTAATGACGTTTTCACTCTGAGACGAACCATAGGTTCTCCTCATAAGCGCATTTACCCTTGCAAGCAGCTCCTTCATGGAATACGGCTTCGGAAGATAATCGTCTCCGCCTGTTTCAAATCCAGTGATTCGGTCATCTTCACCTGTTCTCGCACTGGCAAATATCACAGGAACACCTGATGTTTTTCTGATTTCAGCACACAGCTCCAGTCCCGTAGTATCCGGAAGATTTATATCAAGCAGCACCAGATGAAAGCTTTCCTTTGTAAGTAACTCAACAGCCTGGCTTCCGTCCTCAGCACATTTGGTATCATATCCGTGATCATTAAGCATCTCTGAAATTATAAAAGACAGGTCACTGTCATCATCAACTATAAGTACCCTTTTTCCGTTCAAATTTTTAATCTCCTCTCAAATATTCACCTGACTGCACATCATTTACAGCAAACCGGAACAATGCTAAACGTGACAAACATTACTCCATTCATCATTATACAGTATAATAATAGTGAAAGTCAAAATATTTTGTCGTTCACAACATCTTGAACCATTTTCAAGACATGGATTTTCAGTAATTGAATTGAGCGGAACAGAGGTGAAATAAACTGACTGCGTTCTTAAATTTGCGAGATGGTACACAATTTATGTTCCTAGCGATACTTTTTATTATGAAAAAAATCAGGAAATTATTGTATCAGCAAATGATGCTTATGAACACCTAGGTTTACCATTTCCGTTTAATCTCACAAAAGATCAGCTAAAGGAAGCAAATCCTAATCCGACAAAAGAATACGAGAATAAACTTGAATATACTGCAGGTTCTGAAAAATATTTCGGCAAAAGCGGTTACGCATATGAGTTCAGCGGCAAAACAGGTCAGGTTAACAGTGTTACTATATCATAGCTCCCATGATATTTCTCATCTCTCTTATAAAATCCAATTCATATTATAAACTAAAAGCTCCGTTCCGTGCTCAGCATAC
>JAZQPR010000285.1:0-10416 GCA_045628605.1 Oscillospiraceae bacterium | reverse complement strand
AGCCGGCAAAAAGGAAAGTCAAAGGAAGGGAGAGCTTGAGAGGGGAACCCATAAGGAGGGGAAAATGCCGGCTTTTTGCGATTTTTTTCTTTCCCCTCCTTCCGGGTTCCCCTCTCGAATTTCCGAACCTAACAACTTCCTGAACATAACAGCATATTACCATAATCACCTTTGCGTTACTTATTATTGAAATTTTCGAATTATCATGTTTTATTATTCTTATCCAGATAAAAGAGCAAAATCTGCGTTTGTAAATCTCTCACCAAATAGAAAATCCTTAATATTCATCTCATCATTCTCCTTCTCTTACGTCCAAATCTCTGTGTTGTAATAATTATTACTATTTTAGCACATGTACAAACTACTGTCAATTATTGTATGCTAACATAAATTCATGAAAAAATCATAAGTCAAACCTAAAAAAAGCCGACACATTATTGTGACGGCTTTTAATGATTAAAATGTAAGCTTTGCGATACAAACCCTGTTCACTGTCTTTTGAACGGATACCCAAACATGAACCTTTTCTGACAAGGTATTAATTCCAATACATCATTAACAGTGAAATGTACATTGAAAATATTACAGAGAATCAGTATTACCAACGATATAATTCAACAGTCTGATAGCATCAATTGTTTTGAGAACTCCGTCACCATCAATATCAGCATTTTTGACCTGTTCATCAGTCAGCTTTACAGAACCTATGATTCCCTGGAGAATGATCCTTACATCTGATGTAGTAAGTTCTGAGTCACCGTTAAGGTCACCAAGCTTTGCGGATGATGTTGTTTTAACTGTTGATTCAGTTGATGATGAAGTTGTTGTAACAGCAGGAGCCTTTGCAGTAGTAACTGTGGTAACAACAGGAGCTTTTGCTGTAGTAACTGTGGTAACAGCCGGAGCCTTTGCAGTAGTAACTGTGGTTGCTGAAGATTTTGTTGTTGCCGCAGGAGATGTAGTCACGGCAGGTTTTACTGTTGTAGGATATGTGGTAACTGCATTACTTGTAGCTGTCCCCGGAGATGTAGTCACAGCAGGTTTTACTGTTGTAGGATATGTGGTAACTGCATTACTTGTTGTTGTCGCCGGAGATGTGGTCACGACAGGTTTTACTGTTGTAGGATATGTGGTAACTGCATTACTTGTTGCTGTCCCCGGAGATGTGGTCACAACAGGCAATTTTACTGTAGTAGCATAGGTTGACATAGGATGCAATTTTACTGTAGTAACATATGTATTGACCGGTACTTTATTTGTAGTAACAGTTGTAACGGCCGGAACATCAGAACTTCCGGTCGGTACTCCATACTTAACGACAGATGCTTTTTCTATAATTACAGGATCTAAAGGCTTGTCATTTTTAGGATCTGTTGCTGTATTATTACATATGTCAGTAACTATATCCAGTCCTTCAAAAACCTGACCAAATACTGTATAATAGCCATCAAGCCATGGTGTTCCACCGTTTTCTTCATATGCTTTGCATGCATTGTCAGTGTAATTTATCTTATTGTTGTACGGAGACGATTCCATAAAATCTTCTATATTATACTGCTCTCCGACAACTATATAGAACTGACTTCCGTCATTAGAAGTTCGTAGTTCGCTGTTTGCATAAGCAAGTGCACCTTTTACATGATAAAGATATTTCGAATATCCGCCGTCAAATTTTCCTCCCCAGACGCTTTCTCCGCCGGTTCCGGTTCCGTTCGGATCACCGCCCTGGATCATAAAATCAGAAATTACTCTGTGAAAGGTCAGTCCGTTATAGTATCCCTGAGATACAAGAGATGTAAAGTTTTCACATGCTTTCGGAAGAAGTTCCGGAAAAAGCTTTATTCTTATTGTTCCCTTGTCTTTGATGACCATTTCAACTATTTCTTCACCAAATTTCGGCATTGTGTAGTTCATCATATCGGTGTATCCTGAAGATTCATCCAGAACAACAGCACCGGTATCATATGCCTCAATATCAGTTGTAACTGTTTCTGTGAAGTTTGCCATCATGCAGAAAATTGATGCGCTGATAATAAGTGACAATATTTTTTTCATAATTCTTTTCCTGTATAACCAGATCATATCCCGTCAGAAGATCTGATTACACTTTTCCTTTCGATAATTTGTATTTATTAATATATTTCCATAATCAACTCATTTTTATTTCAAAGCTTTATGTTTTTCAAAGAAGAACTTTGAACATCGTTCCCAAAAAACTTCAGCCACATATATGTATACCACAATTTTGTAAAAAATTCAAGTCTCCTGTCCGGACATCAGCTTATCATCCACTCTGCATGGCTTCCTTCTGCGTCCTTGGTAATGACCAGCTTGTTATCTATCTCATGCTTCAATTCTGTTACATGAGAAATAATCCCTATCATCTTTGAGCTTCCTGCCATCTGCTGAAGAACTCTTATGGCCTGATTTCTTGAATGGTCGTCAAGTGAGCCGAAGCCCTCGTCGATAAACATAACGTCCAGATTTACAGCGGATGAGTTTTCCTGTATCTGATCAGACATGCCGAGGGAAAGTGCAAGGGCAGCCATAAAGGATTCGCCGCCGGAAAGGGTGCCTACTTCTCTTTCCTTGCATGTAACAGCGGAATATACTTTCAGATCAAGACCCTTGTTGGCACCCTTGGATGCTGACTGTTCATCGAGCATTCTGAGTTCATACTGTCCGGCAGACATGTTTTTGAGTCGTATATTTGCTGACTTGAGGATCCTGTCAAGGTAATAGCGCTGAACAAAGGTTTCGATGTCCATTCTGCTGCCGGTGACTTTTCCGTTAAGTCGTTCATAAAGTCCGTTCACAACGGAATATGATCTTACAGCCTCAGCGGATCTTGCTAAAACAGGGATAATAAGATCCAAAGCCTCCCTGTTCTTTCTGTGAAGCTCTTTTGCTGCTTCATGATCTGACTGAATATTGTTCTTTCGCTCTTCGGCTTCATCCTTTTCCTTCCTGAGTGCAGCATAATCAGGTTCGCTTTTTCCTGAAACAGCTTCTTCTGAAGTTTTCTTTACTGCTTCAGCCTTCTGTTTCTTATCTGTATGTGCTTTGATTTCTGCACGAAGCTCCTCTGTATATGACTTCTTATATGCAGAAATAATTTTCAGGAATTCTTCCTCACTTAACTTCTTATCGTTTAAGACACTCACATATTTATCATATTTTGCCGCTCTTTTTTCAAGCATTGACGGTTCGTTCTTCTCAAAATCCGTGATCAGTGTCTTTATCTGTTCAAGCTCCTTCAACGCTTTTTCTTTATTTTTACAAAATGTATTGTAATTCTTTTCAGCCGTATTTTTATTCTTCAAAGCGAGGTCCAGAGCATCATCAGCAGAGTTCTCGTCGCTGTATCTGAGCTTGCTTTTATTTTCTTTGATGACAGTTTCAAGAGTTACTATCTCAGAAGATTTTATATCTTTTTCTTTTTTCAGTTCTTCTATGGCAGCTTCGAGAATCGGGAGTTCTTTTTCTGCATTATCGCGTTTATCGGAAAAATCTTTGAACTTTTCTGAATTTGATTTTGCAATTTTGACTTCGTTCTGTATTTCCTTTCGATGTGCTTTGTATTTTTTAAGTAATTCTTCGAAAGCAGTATCTTCAGAAATATCTTTGATATATACGCAGAGAGCTTTGGCAAAGCTTTCAGTCTTTTCATTGAGGCTCTCGTTGTCTTTTTCCAGTGCTGTCTTAATTGCACCGCATTTGCTCGAAAGCTCAGTCTGTTCTTTACCAAGCTCATCAGCTTTATTTTTTAAATCATCAAGATCCTGCATGGTTATATTTTTCGCTTCATCGCTTAAAGGGCACGGAGAAGGGTGAACGGTAGAACCGCAGACAGGGCATTCTTTATTTTCCTCGAGTTCACGTGCGATCAGTCCGGCCTGAGAGTGTATATATATTTTACGGATTCTTTCGTACTCATCTTTCGCTGTATCATATTCCCGGCTTTTTTGTATTAATTTTTCAAGCTGTGTTTTATGTTCATTCTCATCTTTACTTATTTGCTTCTGAAGACTCGTCACTGATTTTACAGAATCCTCAAGACCATTGTATCTTT
The DNA here is from genome assembly GCA_045628605.1 of Oscillospiraceae bacterium. Taxonomy (GTDB): domain Bacteria; phylum Bacillota; class Clostridia; order Oscillospirales; family Ruminococcaceae; genus HUN007. Next base: position 6,344 of record JAZQPR010000285.1, on the reverse strand, counting down.
CTTCCTCAGATATCGCCGTTTTATATTTTACTTCTGCTCCGTCAAGCTTTTTGAGTTCATCATTATAAAGCTTAATATCGGCTTTGATCTTAGTCAATTTGTCGTTTGAATCACCAAGATCATCTTCAAGTTTTTTCATTTCTTTTTTTGCAGCTGTGAGCTTTGCTGATGACTCCTCAACAGAACGGAAAATCTCCTTTGAATCGTCAACATCTTTTTTTACTTTTATATACTCATTTTTTATTATTTCACAAGCTTCATTTTCTTCTTGTTCCTTTTCAGTAAACTGATGATAGCTTTCTTCAAGTACGGGCTGTTTTTTCTTATTATTCTCGTATCCTTCATGATTGACTTTATAATCATCATCTGCAGCCTTGAATATTTTGTATACTGAATCTGTTTCATATGCTGCTTCTATGCTGCATGCAAGTTTTTCCTTTTCATTTATTTTTTCCTGCGCTTCATCACACTCCGTGATCTCTTTCTCAGCTTTTTTCAGATTATCAAATGAAACCTTAAGGGTCTCAGCCTGAGTATTTTTCTCTATTGAAGCTTTCAGTTCCGATTCTGCTTTATCCAGAGCTGTTTTGACCTTAGTTTGTGAATCTTTAAGATGTCCGCACAGCAGATTCATTTTTTCTGTCAGCAGATCTGCCTGAGCTGTGTTTATAGTGTCAGAGGATGATATGCTTCGGATCAGATCTTTAAGCATCTGAGCGTCTTCATAATCAGCAGGAACACTTATTTTCGCAACAGCCTGTCTGTATTCCATGGAGGCTTCCTTTACCGTGTCATTTTTTTCATCTTTTCGTTTTTTGAGTTCATCTACTATCTTCTGAAAAATATCAGTTTTGAAGAGCTTGCTGAAGATCGCCTTTTTATCCTTGGTTTCACCTCTCAGGACCTCCATAAATTCTCCCTGTGCGATCATTCCTGTCTGCATGAACTGGTTTTTGGAAAGACCGGTCAACTCAGCTATTTTCTTATCTGTTTCATCGTTTGAACCTATGAAAATATTGCCATTAGGAAGCGTAAGTGTTACTTCACCTATTTTTTCAACAGTACCTTGCCCTCTTTTTTTATTTTCAAAATGCTTTGGTATTCTCTTTACTGAAAATATCCTGTCCTCACCGTCTGTCTTTTCCGAGAAAATAAGTTCCACAAAAGGAATAACATCAAAATCTGAAAACTGACTCTGCATCTCAGTTCCTGTTCTTACTTTATTTGACGAGGAACTTGTTTCACCGTAGAGTGCATACACCATCGCATCAAAGATCGTAGTTTTTCCGGCACCGGTATCGCCTGTGATCAGAAAAAGGTTCTGGTCAGGCTTGGTAAAGTCTATTACCTCTTTTTTTCCGTATGAACCGAATGCCTGCATAGTTAGTTTTATTGGTTTCATGCTCAGAACGCCTCCTTTACGGTATTTATAACATCCTCAAGAAGTGATGTTTCCTCTTCTGTTATTTCACCTAAAAAGCTTTTACAAAGTTCAAACTCGTCAAGCTCCTTATCATCCGTATATTTTATACTGTAATCTGCCTGTTTACGGACGTCTCTTCTGATTTCAAGAAGATTTGGGAAAGCGAGTCTGAGTCTGTCCTGCATATCGAGCACATCAATGTCGTTTTTATCTGTGATTATCGCTGTAACGTAGTCACCGCATGACTGTTTCAGGACTTCACTCAGAGTGCCTGTGATGGTCCTTACTTCACGGCAGGGCTTAAGCTCAAGAACTGAAGTATTTATGCTGCCTTTTTCACCTGCCTCGACCATAATAATGCCTTTGGTCTGACCCTCCTCACTGACCGAGCACGCAAGAGGAGTTCCGCAGTATCTCCATTTTTCATTTCCGACCTTCATGGGTTTGTGAATATGTCCGAGAGCCGCATAATCAAAATTTTCAAGTGCTGTTGATTTTATCTCATCGATATTTCCGACGGTTCTTATTTCCGAATCCATACGCTCAATTTCATCTGCTGTTTTTCCGGCAGGCAGATAGAGCTGATGGCTGACAAGCACATTTCGTTTTGATGTATCTATATTTTCACGTTCTATAAGGAAATGAACAGCATCGTTGTATGAAAGATTGTTTCCGTTATCATCGGTACCTGTGATCAGTTTTACCATCGACGGCTTTACGAACGGAAGCAGATAGAAATTTATTTCCCCGTATTCATCACTTAAAACGACCTTTTCTATGTGTTCATTTTCATTCTGAGGCGGAATTCCGATCATATGGATATGCTGACGGCAGAGAATACTTCTGAACTGGTTCACTCTGGCTGCACTGTCATGATTTCCGCTGATCATCATTATCTCACAGTCCCCGGCTGCAGCGGAAAGTGATGAAATAAAGTCATCAAACAGAAGAACGGCTTCTGCTGACGGAACCGATTTGTCGTAGATATCGCCCGCTATAAGAACGGCATCCGGTTTTTCTTTTTTTGCATATTCGATGATCTGATCAAATACATATTTCTGATCTTCACTGAGATCATGATTTATAAGCTTCAGGCCTATATGCAGGTCTGACAAATGAAAAAATTTCATGGCTGGTCCTCCCTGATAATCTGACTTTTTCATAAATATTTGGTTTGGTCATATTTTTTTAGATGTATTAATTATATTACATTTTATTGATAAAAACAATAGAGATGACATACGGATACTTCATATTTTCACAGATCCTGTCTTTCGAATTTAATGTATCAACAGCATTTTTATGTTTTGATCTTTATGAAAAATTAGTTGTCTTAAATCAAATTGTTCAGATAATGCACTTGAATATTTTTATAACAAATGATAAAATAAATAACATGTGAATTAACAGTAAAGAGGTTTTAATATGCCAAATATAATGATAATTGATGACGATGAACATATAAGCAATATGCTTTCTGAAAGTCTGAAAATGGAAGGATATTCAGTATCTGCAGCATATTCGGGAACGGAAGCGCTCCTGCTGCTTTCAAATCTTAAACCGGATCTGATACTCCTTGACTTAATGCTTCCCGGTCTTTCAGGAGAAAAACTTCTTCCAAAGATAAAGGATATTCCTGTGATCGTTGTAAGTGCAAGAGCCGATACAAAAAGCAAGGTCGATCTGCTTCTCGGAGGAGCTGCGGACTATATCACAAAACCTTTTGATATGGAGGAGCTGCTGGCAAGGATCTCTGTCAGACTCAGAAATAACGTTTCTGTTTCCGATGAAATTTCCTGCGGTGATATTACACTTTTCTCAGATACACTTACAGTAAAAATCGACGATACCGACGTTCATCTTACCAGAACGGAATGTGCGATACTTAAACTCCTGATGCAAAATCCAAAATCACCTGTCGGCAAAACAACAATCCTTGAAAAAATCAGCTATGACACTCCGGACTGTACGGAACGTTCACTGAAACAGCATATCAGCAATATTCGCCACAAGCTCCAGGCTGTGAACGGTACTGATTATATAGAAGCTGTTTACGGGATCGGATTTAAAATTAAATCTTGACACAATCTTGACTTTTTCTTGCTCACTTTCTTGACTGTTATGTGATATACTGACAGTATAGAAGGAGGAATGAATATGGAATATATTTTGAAAACAAATAATATTACCAAACATTATAAAAAATTCAAAGCACTGAACGGTCTGAACATGCAGATTCCAAAAGGATCTATCTACGGCTTTGTAGGCAGAAACGGTGCAGGTAAAACTACATTGATACGCATCCTCTGCGGACTTCAGATTCCGACCTGCGGTGATTTTACTCTGTACGGAGTAAAATATACAGATCCGAAAATCACGCAGGTCAGAAAAAGAATAGGCTCCGTTATCGAATCACCTGCGTTATATCAGGATATGACAGCGGAAGAAAATCTCAGACAGCAATGCCGTGTCATGGGAATACCGAGCTTTGATGAGATCCCTCAGCTTCTGAAACTTGTAGGACTTGAAAACACACAGAACAAAAAAGTAAAACAGTTTTCACTCGGAATGCGTCAGAGACTGGGAATCGCCGTTGCACTTTGCGGAAATCCTGATTTTCTTGTCCTTGATGAACCGATAAACGGTCTCGATCCTGAAGGTATAATTGAGATCAGAGAACTTATCCTGAAGCTTAATCATGAAAAAAATATAACTGTTCTGATATCATCACATATACTTGATGAAATGTCCAGACTTGCCACTCATTACGGATTTATAAATGAAGGAAAGATCATCCGTGAAATGAGTGCAGAGGAACTTGAATCTGCCTGCAGAAAATGTATTCATTTAACTGTAACTGATACTTCAGCACTCGCAGCTGTACTTGACAGTATGAATATTTCCTATCAGATAATAGACGACGAACATGCAGATATCTATGCGAAACCAAACATTACTCAGCTTGCGTTGTCTCTGAAGGAGAAAAACTGTGAGATCATCGCTTCAGAAGAGCATGATGAATCTCTCGAAAGTTTTTACATTTCATTGATCGGAGGCGATAAACGTGACTAAACTTTTTAATGCTTATTTCAACAGACTTTCAAAATGGACTATTTTCCGCATTATGCTTTTAGTTACGTTTATATGTGGAATACCTGCAGCACTTGTAATGTATTTTACCAAAGTACCTGAGTATGATCTTCCTTATGCAGTATCATATCTGGTTTTTCCTCAGTATATAGGTATTCTTATCGGACTGTTCAATTATCCGTTATTTACTAACGGTACTATCAGAAATCAAATATCGGTCGGACATAAACGAAGCAGTATTTACTTTGCTGACTGGGCTGCATCAAACGCTTTTTCAGTATCTCTTTACATTTTGTTTTTAGTAAGTTATTTTACAGTAAATGCAATTCTTTCAGATAATTTAAAAGACAGTATATCTGTTTCAGCCGTTCTTGCATCTGCTCTCCTCTGCACAGTAGAGATCATTTTCTACTCAACACTCACACAGCTTTTCTGTATTACATTAAAAGGTGTAAAAAGTTTTCTTGCCATTTACCTCGGCAATCAGGTAATAGACATAATCGGACTGATTATATCTACAATGGCTTTCAATAACAAAGTTTCTGAAAAGATACTTGTATTTTTTCCAACTTCAGCCTGCATGAACTTCTGCAGCAACGAAAAGATAAGCAAATATTTTCTTCCGTCACTTTTGATCATGGCTGCTGAAACTTTAATTATATATATTTGCGGATCAAGGTATTTCCGCAAAACTGATTTAAACTAACCAGAGGTGTTTATATGGTTTACGGTCTGCTCACAATTTTGCTTGCTGCTGCAATAATCAAAATTATTATGTTAAAAAAAGCTGCAAGAGAGATCTCCGATGCTTTTACGGACAGGCTGCAAGCTGACACCAACACGGTCATCGATATTTCAACCAGAGACAAAGATATGTGTGAACTTGCAAATAATATAAATATTCAGCTTAAAGAGCTGCGAAGCAAACAGCTTCATTATCATCATGGAAATACCGAACTGAACACTGCCGTCACAAACATCTCACATGACATTCGTACACCGCTGACGGCGATCTGCGGTTACCTTGACATGATGAAAAAAACAGAGCTTTCCGAACAGCAGAAAAGATATATTGATATCATCACAGAACGAACTGAAAATATGAAACAGCTTACAGAGGAATTATTCCGCTATTCTGTTATGATATCAGAAAATACAGAAATCAAAACGGAAAAAGTTCTGATAAATCAGATCCTTGAAGACTGTATAATGGGCTATTATCCGGTTCTGAGTGAAAAAGGGATCGTACCCACGGTAAATATCACAGATAACCATATTTCCGCAGAACTTAACAAAGAAGATCTGACAAGAGTATTTTCAAATCTTCTGAACAATGCAGTAAAATACAGCGACGGCGACCTTGATATCACACTGACAGATTCCGGAGAAATAATATTTTCCAACACATCCGAAGCACTGTCCACTGTTGACGTTGAACAGCTTTTTAACCGTTTCTACACCGTAGAATCCGCCCATCATTCAACCGGTCTCGGACTGTCCATTGCAAGGACTCTTGTTGACCGTATGGGTGGTAATATTTCAGCGGAATATAAGGATAACAAGCTTAATATAAGGATCGTTTTAAATAATGTTTCCAAGGGTTAAAGTGATATATATTTTTCAAAGCTCTGCTTTTAACAAGCAGAGGCGATTCGTAGAATCGCTGACCAAACAGCCGGAGATTGTACTCCGACTGTTAGGTCAGATAGAACCCGCCGCCTGCAGAGCAATGGCATCAACTTAAGCCTTCCGTGACGCACAGCGTCCTTTGAGACCCCTTCGCCACGCTTACGCGCGGCCCTCTTCCCCTTATCAGGGGACGTAAAATTAT
>JAZQPR010000284.1:0-8968 GCA_045628605.1 Oscillospiraceae bacterium | reverse complement strand
CTTTTGGGGGTCGGTACATTTTTCTGACAAACGCAACCGGGATCCTGACAACAAATGCTCCGCAGATACCCTGGATCATAACAAATTAAGTTTTTGTGCATTGTCATTGCAGGTCCTGCGACAGGTCCTGCAATTTCTGCAGCCGCTGATTTAACCGTTCATCATCATCCTGTAATGCTGCTCCTGCTGCATAACAGAAAAAATCATTCTGAAAACTGTTCTGTACTGCTGCGCATCCTCATGGTCGTCAACATAATTTATTCCGTCACTGATAAGCACGGGAACATTGTAAATATATGCAAGCATTGCTGCTGCCAGATGATACCGCTCATTTTTTCCGTCTGCATCTATAAATTTATCACGGTTTTTCTCAAGGATAATATCATTTAACTCCTCACCGTCATATCCGCACAGCTGTACAAAATAATACTCAAGGATCCTTCGTATCACATTTATCAGCGAATTTGCCGAGCATTCTGCTTTGTATTCATCCCACAGTGCTGTATATGAATTATGAACCGGATTGAAGTTTTCATTTTCACTCAGTATCTTCTTACTTTGTCTGATACACTGTACTACAGACGAAATATTAAAGCTTTTTCTTAAAAGAAACAGCGACACGCCCTGATAACGTTCGATATATTTTTTTGTTACTTCCTTCTGAAAATATATGTTGTGAGTCAGGATAAAAATCTGCTTTATATAGTCTCCTTCAAACCTTCTGTTTGTATATCCAACGTTATTGCAGCAGATATCGACCATCTCCCTGACAAGTGAACTTACGATAAACAATGCGTCGCTGTCCATACTTGAAACGGGATCATCTATAACAACTATCTTGTCCTTTATTTCCTCATTTTCAAAGCTGCCCTTTACAAGGTGATAAAAGTACAGAAAAGCAATAAAGTTCCGCTCTCCTTCTGAAAGCTTCTCGGCTACCCTGCCGTTTGGACGGATCACTTCATACGTGCTTTTTATGCCATCCTTTGCTTTAATGCTGAATCCCTGAAATCCAGAGGTTCTGAGTATAGTGTTTATTCCGTCTATAGCATCCTTTGTACTGACTGTCTGCTTTTTAAGAGACGTTATCTCGTTTCTGATATTCTGACCTTCTTTTTTTATGATTTCAAGCCTGTCATTAAGTTTCTTTATCTCATCCTGACACTGCTTTATTTCCTCGTTGTGTTTTTTAATGTCATCCCTCAGAACATAAGCAAGGTGTTCCCATGCCTCCATTTTACACCTGAACTTCCTTGCGCTTTTGTTTGTGACAATATCATTCCGGTCGTTTATCCGTTCGTTGAACCTGATGATTATTTCACTTAATTCCTTTATAACCTGATCTGTATCCTCAAGAGCCGCTATTACTGTAGGCTCTTTTATTTTTGTCTCTATCCGCTGAGTGTTGATGATAAATGCGTCACTTAAAACTTTCAGCTTATCCTTATAAACAGAAACATCCAGTTCAGGCATTACTTCATCAAGATTTCTTTTCAGTACTTTTAAGATTTTCTCAGACTCTTTATCATAAATCTCTTTAAACGAATTAAGTTCCCGTATACTTGTCTGATAATCCTTATCAAAGCACACAGCTATTTGCTTTTCAAAATCCTCCGGAAGAATCTGCTGACAGTACGGGCACTTTCCTTCTGTTTTTCCTCTGAAATGCGAATGACCCTGTCTTACCCAATCAGTCGCGTTCAGGCTTTTTATAAATCTCGCAAATAAAGAATCACTGCTGCCGGAAACAGAAAGACCGATAAGCTCATATCCGGGATGATTTTTTAAAGATGAATCATCAGGCATTACAAACAGCGGAAATTTTCTTGACTCCCCATAAAAAATCATCTTTATGGTCTTTTCAATTTCCCGGCTGTCATGCTCACGCGGATTTGTTCTGAGCAGCTCCTCGGCAAAAGGTATCTTAAATTTCTTCCCTGTAAGCACTTCGTCAAAAGCTTCCCTCAGCTGAGCAGTTTTCTGCCAGAAAAGTTCATGGTACATTTTCCTTGTTGCCATACGTTCCTCTTCTTTGTTCATAATTTCAAGCATCGTTTTCTTATATTCATTCTTTTTCTCATTTCTCTGTCCGTTTAAGTCTCTGAGCTTCTTTCTGATCTCGATATTTTCCTTACAGACGGTAAAAACACCCGGAAGGTTATCATAACTTTCAAAGTTTGTATTTACGAATGCTGTATCGTATGCAAGCATTCTGTATAACGATGCATCCTTACCGTTTTTCCATCTCAGACCGTGTCCGGACTTTAATGCACCCGCTATAGTTGACTTCCCTGTTCCGTTTTTTCCGTAAAAGAAATTTACATAAGTCGGTTCTACAACAGCACCTTTGAATGTTGCTTCGTTGAGAGTTATTTTTTCTATCGCTGACTTTTTCTTTTCCATAACTCATATCTCCTCCCATGATTTTTAGTACATCAGAGCTTAAATACAAAAATTCCGTTTGCTTTGAGAACTTCAACTATATTTACATTTTTAGCAGCCCAGTGCGGACAGTCAAGTTCATTTACTGCTGTACAGAACTGAAGACCTATCTCACTTTCCAGTTCGTTTAATTTTTGCTGGGGTATCTCGTTTAAAGCCTGATATCTGACTTTGATCCCATTGTCCTGAACTCTTACATCTGTGATATATCCGTAATAAGCCATGTGTTCACTGTCTGTTCCCCTGTCAGAATGGTTTTCTGTTGCTATGATGGCAGGAAATTTTTTTAACTGTGCCACGCAGTCAGGTGTCAGACGTCCAAGTCTCATAAGCTCTCTCGGTGTACTCTCATTAAGGGATTTTGATTTTTCAATCATTACGCAGCCTGACTGCTCAAGCTCATCGTCATCTGAAACAAGAAGGTTATAGCAGCTGTAGTCGAACTCATGGTCAAGATGAGGAAGTGCAGGTTTTGATTTTTGAGTATTCATAAAAAAGTTATTTGTCAGGCTGTCAACATGACCATATACTCTGCCTACAGATCCGTTTATAACTGTGCCGCTGTTTCTGTAATCTGATACTGTCCTAATTTTTGTACTCATTTTATTTACCTCCGTATACGTTGTTTTCTATTATTGTGTCTACGTGATCTATATATTTTCCTATATTTCCGTTGACGATAAAATTCATATAATGTGAACTTTCATGCTGATCATTTTTCTCTTTTATATTTTCAAAATTATTTTCTTCTCTGTTTTCCTCTGTATATATATTCATTTTTGTATCCTCCTCTGTAAATATTTCAGGTTCTTCCGTCTTTATTTTTTCAAGATAGGAAAGACTGATATTTCCAATATCCATTCCCATTCTCCCTTCATATTTTCTTGCTCCTCCGCCGTTTTTCGGGCACCATGAATCAAAAGTCTTCTTTCCTATCTCAGCTTTGTCAGGACGGATAAGGACATAGTGAAATACGCCAAGGAGAAAAGGCTGAAAGCAGTAATTTTTTTTCATGCACACCTTGGCTTTGGAAACTGCGGAGCCGTCAGGATTTATATAAAAGAGCTGATCATCACTGATGGAATCATCCTTCATTATAGTATCGACGAGTGCTTTCACAAGGTGCTCGTCTTTTTTTGTACCGTCATTTATTCTAAGAAAAAAGTCACAGAACGAGTCCATTCTGTCCAAAGCTTTTTCATAGTTATTTTTTATTTCATCATTGAAAGCATTTACTGAATCTGCGTCTCCGAACGGATAGTACATTCCGCCCTTGCTGCTGCAGTTTTTCACGTTTGCTGTACTTACTCTTACTGATTCGAGCATTGAACGGTCCGGAACAATAAAGCAGGGCATCGTTACCTTTGCAAGTCCTGTAAGCACTTCAGGGTCAGACAGCCCGTCAGCTGTTCCGTTAAACCGTTCCCGTACTCTTGCTCTCTGCTTTCTTGATTCAAGCAGCAACGTGAAATAAGTTCCAATACACAATCTCGGTTTTTCACATATAGTCATCGTTTTTCTCCTCAATAAATTTTTAAGTGTATTAAGTGAATTAAGTATTGCGCGTTAAGTCAATTAAGTATTTGATATACCTGTGAGAAGTTCACGGGGCTTATTATTTAAATAAGAACTCCATTCTTTCTGTCTGAGTGGATATGAACTATCTGAAACTGTTGTGAACTAAGTTCATATTTATAGTATAACACACCGGTCTTAATTTTTCAATCTATTTTTTTCACAAAAATAAAGTCCCGTGACATCTCCCGAATTTTCGAAAATTCTTATGATAATAAAATTTAATAATATTTACATACATAAAGGAGAAATTGCCATGATAAAGAAAACAGATTTTTATGAAGATATTTATGAAATTATAAATGCTGCCAACAGAATACTTGAAAATGCTAACAAAGAGGCTGAGGATGAGCTTTGCATTAATGGAAAAGCTTCTGTAAAAAACAGCATCACATTAAACGAAAATTCATGTATTGCCGAAGGTGAACTTGTTCTTACTGACCACGGACTTATACCTATACAGTATGTCACCAAAGACGATAAGGTCTGGGACGGATCATTATGGGTAAATCATGATGGTGTTATTTACAAGGGCGAAAGAGAGGTGATCACTTATGACGGACTTACAGCAACTCCTGACCATCCTGTATATATCGATGAACAGGAGGATCCGATAGAACTTGGAGCTGCTGCTGCATGCAAAAAGCATATCCTTCAGACGGGTGCGGGAGAAAGAGCCATATGGCATGCTCTTAATTTCAATGCAGATGAAACGGATATTTCCACCCCGACCTTCAGATATGCTTCGGTATATGATATCATAAATGCAGGTCCGCGGCACAGATTTACTGTTTCCGGAAAGCTTGTACATAACTGCTCCTGCAGCTGTACAGATGCATATACATCACATTCAAATAAATAAAACAAAAGGAGGAACCGCCATGAAACTAAATAAATTCAACAACGAGGGCTATTCAGACCCTACAGCCTACAGAGCACTTTCAAACATTGTGAAGGAACAGCATCAGATTCGTTCTTTCAGACCTCTGGTGTACATATGTTCTCCGTATTTCGGTGATACTTCAAAAAATGTAAAAGACGCCAGAAAGTACTGCAGATGTGCTTTTGACAGAGGCTGCATACCCATTGCCCCTCATTTGTTTTTCCCTCAGTTTCTCGATGAAAGTGATATTAGAGAACGTCAGCTGAGTCAGTTTTTCGGAGATGTTCTCATGGGAAAATGTGCTGAAATATGGGTATTTGGAAATAACATATCATCCGGTATGGAAGCTGAGATAAGCCACGCAAAACGAAAAAAATTCAGAATTAGATGCTTTACAGAAAACTGTCAGGAGGTAATTTAATTATGTATGCAATCAGAGAAAACAAAAGAGTTTTAAACGACGGAACAGAGATCACAACATTTTCAAGGGATATTAAAGGCTCAAATCTTGTTCAGATCGAAGCAGGAACCAGCGGCTTCAAAGGCGGCGACACCGATATAGGCGGAAGAACTTATTTTCGTATTGAAAACAAAGGGGCAACCGATATAACAACACAGAGGATATCCCCCGCCTCTGCAGGCGGGGGGTTCTATCTGACCAAACAGTCGGAGTACAATCTCCGACTGTTTGGTCAGCGATTCTGCGAATCGCCTCTGCTTGTTAAAAGCAGAGCTTTGAAGTGTCTTTACCAGAAATGACCGCTGGGGCATCACTGAGGAGCTTGAGGTTTTTCTGGGAGGAGACAGTGAGCTTGTTACTATTATTCAGTCACTGAAATTTATAGTCAGAGTACTTGAGGAACAGTCACTAGAAACGTCTGACTGATTTTCATTTGCTTTGAACACAAAAAAAGTCAGGATTTATTTTTCCTGACTCTTTTTTTATTTTGTAAAACTAATAAATCACATATTTTATTCAAACAAAAGCTGTTTAAGATGTATAAGATCCATTACATTCACTTTTCCGTCGTAGTTCATATCAGCGGCCTCAAGTTGTTCCTCAGACAATCCCGTTTCCATATTTAAAAGTATTTTCAACAAAAGAACTAGATCCTGAGCATTTACAGCACCATCGCCTGACAGATCTCCCTGAAGCTCATTTTCAGGTTCAACTGTATCGAGATCAACAAAAGGAATTTTGTTATCTGAAGCATATTTTTCTGCATAGCTGTCTTTGTAACCATAGATCACAGCTTTTCCACAGTATTGAAATGCAGCATTACTTATGAAACTTATATCTCCGGGAATTACAATTTTCGCCAAAGAATCATCATTCAAGAAAGCACCGTTTTCTATTAAAACGCACCCAACAGGAATCTCTATTTTTTTCAGTTTTGAACAATTTTCAAAGCTATAATCTGAAATTATTTTCAAACTGTCAGGAAGAGTAACAGCAGTTAGTTCAGATGAGAAAAACGCATACTTTTCAATATTCTCTATTCCTTCAGGAACATTGTAAGATTTATTTGTCCTTCCTAAAGCATATGATATCAGAGTTTTCTTATCCTTATCACAAAGTACGCCGTCTATATCAATATAAGTTTTATTATCTGAACTGACTTTTAAATTTTTAATACAGGATGCTGCCCTGAACGCTTCATTTTCGATATGATCTACACTTTCCGGAATAATTACTTCTTCAAGTAAAGTAGATGAAAATGCCTCTTTTTTTATTTCTTTCACACTATCAGGAATCGTATATGTAATATCAGATTTTTTCCCCGGATATGCTAACAAATGCGTTTTACTATAATTAAACAATACTCCGTCAACATCACAAAAATATTTGTTTTCTTCTGAAACATTGATCCTTTCCATACTTCTGTCCTGCAGAACGATATTTGTCCCAATTTTATTAACATTTTTCGGAATATACAGCTCTTTCAACCCACCGCATAAATTAAAAGCATAATCATCGATAACTTCAAGACTTTCCGGAAGGCTGATACTATGCAAACTAAAACATTGATAAAATGCGTATTTACCAATAGTTTTAATATTTTCAGGGATATCAATTTCTTTAAGATTAAAACAGTTACCAAACGCAGAATCGTCTATTTCCGTCAATTCCTTTGGAAGAGAAATACTAATTATTGAGTCACAATCAAAAAAAGCATATTTGCCGATATATTTAACACTGTCAGGGAATGTTACACTTTTTATATCATAACATCTTTTAAAAACAGAGTCACATATATGAGTTACATTATCAGGAATTACAACATCGCCTTTACAGTTGTCCGCATAAAACAGAAATCCGTTCTCTATAATAAAACCGCCTTCATCTTTTTTATCAGATAACCATTTGGTTCCGCTAAAAGCATATTCACCTACTCTTTCAAGGTTTTTTGAAAAATGTATTTCACTTAAATTTATGCATCCGCCAAATACACTTGATCCAATACTTTTAACACTGTCAGGCATATAAATACTTGTAATAACAGAATTACCCCAAAACACATCATTTGCGATTTTTACAACTCCGTCCGGAATTATGACATCACCTTTGAGATTGTTGTTGGCAAGCAATATTCCGTTTATAATTAAAAACTGTTTATTTTCATTTGTATAATAGTTATACAGCCATTTTGTATCTATAAAGATATTATCACTTATATCAGTCAGACTTTCAGGTATTTCTATTGTTTTAAGATTACGACAGTATCCAAATGCACAATTCTTAATACATTCTACTCCCTCCGGAATGCTCAGTTCTTCGATTTTACTGCACATGCTAAACGAACACTCACCAATACTGCTTACTGTTTCCGGAATGTATACTTCCTTTAAGTTCGGGAAAGAATAAAAAGCATAACTGCCGATGTTTTCTATTCCATCCTCAAACACAGCCTTTACTATAGAATCCCTCCACTCACTCCACGGAACCGAATTGTATCCCTCGTAATCATACATTTCACCTTTGCCTGAAAAAGTAATTGTACCATCTGTATCAAGAGACCATTCAACATTTTCGCCGCATTTTCCGGATATAACTGTTTCATTTGCGCTTACAGACATAAGTTCGCCTGTTATATAATTAAAAGGTTCAGCCGGCAGCATTCCTGAAAGCATTACTGCAGCAGCCAGTGCACATAAAATATTTTTTTTCATATTTTTTCTCCTCCATCATTTTTCAAAGCTCTGTTTTGCTATATAAAAAATGTTTACTAAATGAATTATAACATTAAAAAACAGTTTGTTTATTTTAATTACAAATCTGTAATTGAAAATGATGAAGAAAAGTGGATTTATTATTAATTACCTACAACAACACAGAGGATATCCCCCGCCTGAAGCAGCAATGTCATCAACTTAAGTTGATGACATTGCCTGTAGAGGCGGGGGACTTCTTGCTAATATAGGTTAAATATTTTAGAAATTAAGATTTTTCTATTCTGCATAATATATCTTCAAATTCCCCTTCTTCAAGTACCACATCCTGTATAGCTTCTTCATCTTCAGTAAATCTTTGTATTGCTTCATTCGGCATAAATCCTGATGACAGTATTCTGATTTTATCGTTTCCTTTTACAATAAATACATTGTTCTTCTTATCAGGTTCGTTTAGCGCTGATACCAAATATCCTACATCACTTTTCTTAGTTTCATCTTCAGGATATACTTCATTATACAACGTCCTGTATGCATTTACTGTATCCATATTTACTATATCTTCATTATATTTGATTTTTTTCAATGAATCCGTTAATTTCAAAAGGCATTTCCGGATATCAGTTTGTACTGAATAATCAGGATAAACCACTCCATAAACACTTAGTCCGACAAAGCCCTGATTATTATTTTCGAAATTATCCCATTCCGGCACTATATCTCTTACTATGGCAAATTTGTATGGATTACCAATTATTTTTTCAGATTTTATATTTATCCCGAATTATTCATCAAGCACCATAGCTAAGTAAATAATTCATAATTTTGAAAAAATCGAATTTCAAAAATCAAATTCAAGATAATTACCATAATATTACAGCACAAAAATATACACCT
>JAZQPR010000283.1:0-13795 GCA_045628605.1 Oscillospiraceae bacterium | reverse complement strand
TCCTCTTGGGAGAATTATATTTCTTGGTTTTATTATACACTCTTGCGTACTCATAATAGACGTATGAAGTACCGCCAATATTCTTTATTGTTATCTTACCTGTAGCCTCAGGTATCTTCACTCTGCAATTCAAATACATATCGGGGTCCCCTCAAAATTGAGGCTTAATTACTCCTCATATATTATACCACAAATCTTCGAATTTTGCAATAGAAAAAGCCCGGAAATCATAGTTTTTTTCGAGCTTTTCCGGGCTTTGATCATTATGATACGTGAGGGCTAACTTGTTGAGTGTTAATTTTTTGGGAAGTTAAGATTACAATACAGCTGTGAACAAAAGAAATTTTTACGACTCTGACGCAGTTTCAGACGAGATATCGGAATGGATATTCAATAACACCGACGGAAAAATCAAAACAAAGAAAACCGTCTCACCCGATGATGCTTTATGCATATACAATACAATTACATTTGCAGATCAGTGGCTAAATGAATTTGAAAAAACATATTCGGATGATTTTACGACTGCTGAAGGAAAAACAGAAAAATGTACATACATGAATCAGGTAACACTTGACAAGGTCGGTGTTTCAGATAAATTCATGAAATATTCAAAGCCTATGAACAATAACTACAATATGAATTTTGTTCTTCCAAATGAAAATGTTTCTGTCGATGAAATTCTTGGCGATCCCGAAGCGATGAGATCTCTGATCAATGATACTGTCAGTTACAGGGAATATTATATAAGTTTAAGCGTGCCGAAATTCAGCGTCTGCTCAGGTTATGACCTGGTCGGAACATTTAAAAATCTCGGAGTAAATGAAGCATTTTCCGGCGGTGATTTTTCAAATATATTAAAAAATGGCGGCACACTTCAGATCCGAAGCATTGACCATGAAGCTGCAGTGCAGATAGATGAAAAAGGATGTGAAGCTGCTGTATATACCGAAGTAGTATTAGTCAGCGGTGATGACCGTTATCCGCAGTTAAAACAATTCAAATGCAGCAAACCGTTTTTCTATTATATTACAGACGGTGACGGGATACCTGTATTTGCAGGAATAATAAACGATCCTTCTCAGAAGTAAAAATTTACACAGACAGATTATTTATAAACACAGAGGATATTTCCTGTCGCCTACAGAGGCAGGAGATATCCTCTTTTTACACTGCCGTCAGGCTTTAATTCAAATTAAAACTCCCTTACTGCAGGAGTGCTGTACAAACAGTTGCCGTCCGCATCACAGATTGAACTGCCGAAGTCGAAATCATCCCAGTTATCATCATACATAACGTATTTGTGAATGTATCCGAATGAATCCTTTGCAGTCAGCACAAAATCATACGATCCGTTTAACGGATATGTAAAGTTTATGATACTTTCGCTCTCTGAGGCGGACTTTTTCTCTATTTCATTTCCGTTCTGAGAGGAAATCATCTGAATATCTGAAAACTTTCCTTCATCTACTAACTGTGTCAAATTAAACTCATATTTTACTTCTTTTTTTGTCGTTGTAAATCCATAATTGTCACCTATCAAATCCGGGAGTACTTTTGTGAATAAACTCTTTTCTTCAACAAAATTGTCAAACGGATAAACACTTGTCACATCGTCGGTGATCACTGACATCATTATTTTGCCGGTGCTGTCGAACAGAGGCAGAGAACATTCTTTTGTAAACATACCGTTTGTATTTCGGTCAAAATCATAATATTTATTTGAATATTTAAGAGCGATCTTTGTATTTTCCGAGTATGTCTTCGGCATACAGCTTATTTTAACTTTTACTGTATTGTCTGATGTATCTACGTCACCGTATTCGATTGATATTTGTGTGAATGGAGAATTAAATTCTTTTACTTCATTCCTGAGATTATCGAGTTCAAATGACAATCTTTCAATATCGCCGCTCATTTTCGAATTCATTGTGTCAGTATTTCTTTTGATTAAAGACAGCTCATTTAATGTCGAAAAAACAAAATACAGACTAAGAACGATGATAATGATCCTTCCGACATTTTCTATCGAGATCATAGAAACATGCGCTGTACTTTCATTTTTTTCGAGTTTCTTGTTTATATTTTTTCTGTAGATCTTCATATAACATAAAAAAAACACAAGCAAAACCAAAAATGCGATCGCAAAAATCAAAACTTCCCATCTGAATAACATTATAAAATTACCTCCTTTATCATATTCCAAAAAATTCTTTAAATATCGGATAATAGCTTCTTGTAACGTCGACCAGAGACCCGTCTGACATGGTCAGAATGTACTTCATGGAAAACGTGGGCTTTATTTTTTTCACATGTGCTTTTGAAATAATGGCACAATTACTTACACGCAGAAATTTTGTGCTGTCCAGACCATCCGAAAACTTATACAGTCTTTCAGATGACTGATAATTGTTTCCGTCACAGGCATGGATGACAACACTATGTCCAAAGCTTTCCAGAAATATGATATCATCAGTCAAAAGCTTTACCTTTTCACCATCATTATTTTTCACCATGATATAAGGCTTTGATATACTCTTTTCACTGATGATAAACTCGCCGTCATCATCAATTTCAAAACCTGCTGCCAACAATCGTTCTTTCACTTCCTGAAAGTTTTTATCACTGACATTTATCTGAATTTTCACAAATTTCCTCCCATAATATTTATTTCAGTACTGATAATTATATTATATATTTTTTTATATTAATTGCAATATATTATACATAACTTACACTTTATGGCTCACAGAATGCAAAAACAAAAATGACAGAACCCGCCTCTAAAGTCTGTGAGGCGGGTTCTGTCATTTATCCGCAGATCAGTCCGTTCTGCATTTTGATTATACGTCTGCTGTAATAAGCACATTGTTCTGAATGTGTGACCTGCAGTATCGTAATTCCCTTTTCCTTATTTATCTGTCTGAACAGCTCCATGATCCCTTCACCTGAAACGGAGTCAAGATTTCCGGTCGCTTCATCGGCAAGCAGGATCTCCGGTTCGTTTAAAAGTGCTCTTGCTATAGCGGCTCTCTGCTGCTGACCGCCTGAAAGCTGTGACGGCTTTGAGTTTCGCTTTTCATATATGCCTGTTATCTCAAGGATCTCATTTAATTTCTTTTTGTATTCTCTGACGTTTTTGCCTGACATGGTTATCGGAAGCATGATATTGTCCTCAACTGAAAGATTCTGAACAAGATTGTAGAACTGAAAAATAAAACCTATCTTGTTAAGCCTGAGCTTCGACATCTCACTTTCCTTAAGGTCTTTTATATTTTTTCCGTCGATCTCAATTTTTCCTTCAAAATCCTTGTCGAGACCGCCTATGAGATACAACAGCGTAGATTTTCCGCTTCCTGATGCGCCCATAAGTGAAACAAAATCGCCTTTTTCTATACTCAGGTCAACACCTTTTAAAACTTCCGTTCTTGCTTCGTTTTTTCCAAAAGATTTTTTAACATCCTGAATTCTGATTATTTCTGACATGACAAATCTCTCCTCATTTATTATTCATATTTCAATTCACTTGCTATGTTCATTTTCTTTAATGATTTTATCGGCTTTATGCATGTAAGCATCAATATCAGCCACATTGCAAATCCTGACAGCGGTATAATAAATGCCGGAATTGCAGTTTCACTGATTCCTTCATTAATTGATTCCATTATCAATGATACCAGTTTTAAAGTAAACACACTTGAAACAACAGCAGTAACTACAGCTGCACCGGTTGAAAAAACATTTTCAAGGAAAATAAGTTTTACAAGCTGTCTTCTGTTCAGCGATGTCGACATCATGACTGCATACTCTCTTTTCCTTCCTTCAAATCCGATGATCTGATTTCCTGATGTTCCTATCATTGTAAGAGAAAGTCCTAACACTATTATTCCCGCAAAGACCGCCAGAAAACCTGCATATACTCTGACCATTTTCTGTTTGTAGGAATCAGCGGTATAGTATTCTGCGCTATCTGAAATAAGATGATCCTTTATGTTTTTCAGAGTTCCTTCCGGATCTGAACATCTGACCAGAACGGTTGAAGGATCCTTGCTGTACACTTCAGAGAAAAGCTTCTCATTTATTATATAATTCTCTGAGAATGTATTTTCTTTTCTTGTATCGATATAAGCAGAAAGAGTCAGCTGTACCTGACTTGGGAAAAGCTCGTTGGCACACAAAGTAAAATCTACTGTGTCTCCGATTTTAATTCCATGTTTATCTGCATCTTTCCTGCTCATTAAAAACTCGTTTTCTTTAAGGCTGTCAGGCAGATCAGGTATTAAATCATAATAGTTTTTATCAGGCAGCGCCCTGACTGTTACAATTTGATCCTGTGATTCCTTATTTATTTCAATGTAATCATCTATTTCATAAAGATACTCTGTTCCGCTGACTCCTTCAATATCATTTATAAATGAAAGTACGCTTTCTTCATTTGCCGGATTTATGATCAATACGTCAGCATTGTAGCCTGTTTTTCCAAAATCACTGATTTCTGATACTGAGATTCCTGCAATAGCTATTGTGACACATACCGTGGTTACACACAGTATCGCACTGCCAACTGTACTCTTCTTTGTACATATCTCAGCTGATGCAAGCTTTGCAACAGGATGATTTGTCTTTATACAGATCGTTTCCATAATCTTTGAAACTATTTTTAATATCAACGGCATCAGCAGTGCCAGGGATGCAACAAAGCTTAATAAACTGATGACCAGAACGTACATATTGTTTCTTCCGACGAAAGATAAAACCAAACCTGTTATTAAAAGAAGTATACCGGCAAGCATCTGATTTGAAGAATATCTGTATTCTGTATCATTGTTATCATAGATTATATCACGTATAGGTCTCTTCAGGGCTTTTACAAGAGCTGACACAGGACAGATACACTCAACAAGCAGTACTCCGACAAACACTGTTAAAACCACAGGCATAACAGAAGGCTCATATTCCGGAACTGTTAAATCAAACATACTGACCGCCATGTTCAGGATCTTTTTCCTTACTGCTGCATAAACTGCCATTCCTGAACCGGCACCTGCCAGTCCGTAAATAATATTTTCCAGAAGAAGAATGAAGGCCGTGATTTTTCCTGAGATTCCTATACTTCTCAAAGTACCTATGACCGACATTCGTTCGCTGACTATCCTGTTCGAAAAGCTTACAGTAACAAATATCACAAGAAGAAATACAAAAATAAAAAGAAACAGAAAAATTTTTTTAAGAGTATCATCTTCCTCCAGATCACCATATACATAAATATCAGCAAGGGGGGCATTTTCTTTCAGCTTATCTGCAAATTCGTCTATTTTTGAATTATCAAGAACATCGATCAGCAATATATCAGAATTCAGCGTTTCAGAACCTTGCAATATTTTCATGGCATTTTCATTTACAACTGCCGAACACACAGCGCTGCTGATAAATTTTCCATAAGGCTTTAATATTTTTTTTACTTTAAACGGCACTGTATCCCCGATTACGTCATGCAGTTCAATAACGCTTCCCTCGTTACAGCTTAATCTTTCAGCATATAGTTCATTTATAACAATTTCATCATCCAAAAGAACAAATTCTTCATTCAGGAACTCCATCTCATATGCCTTTTGAATATCCATTCCGTATATTACAGCATTTTCTGAAAAAACATAGCTGTAATACTCTTTTTCTCTCTGATACATCTTCTCAGCATTACAATAATATGTAAAAGAATTATATTCAGGAACTCCTTCAAAAAAATCATCCTTTATACCTTTGTCATTACTCAGCTCAATATCACAGGTTCCTCGTTCTGCATAAAAAACACTTTTTATTGATGATTCCAGATAATCCTGCATATCAATTGCCATACCTGCACAAAAAGCTGTCAATGTCATACAAAAGATCAGTATAAATGATCTGAAAGGCTTTTTCAGCATATTGCTTACAGTCAGTTTTAACAATATTTTCATAACACATTTACCACCTTTTCACTCTGTTTTCCGGAGCGACATACATTTTATCGCCTTCCTTAATATCATATACATCATAAAAATCATTCATATTCATTACTACTGCATTTACTCTTATCTGAGAAGGACTGTGCTCGTCGTATTTAATACTGTTTATGACCTGAGATTTCAACATCAGAACAGACCATTCCTTCGCATAGTTTTCAAATATCTGCTTCTTTTCTTCTTTGGTATCTGCTATAAGAAGAACACACTGCAAAGCACCCAGGTCGGCAAAATTTTCATTAAGCGTCTTTCTTCCGTCGATATGATAAACATCCATCAACGTTCTTGAATTATAAAAATCAACAACTCTTTCCTGTTCCTTTTCAAAGGCTTCCCTGTCAGCTTTGCTTATCCACTCAGGATCATACTGTCCTTTCTCGTCGTATTTGATCCCGTCCGGATCAAACGCATGAGATAATTCATGGCAGATCGTTACTCCGAGTGCTCCGAGATTTTCACAGAAGCTTCTGTTGATATCAAATTCAGGTGAATGCATGATCCCTCTCGGAATATAAATTGAATTTGCAGGCGATACATAACATGCATTTACCTCATGCGACATCATCGGCCATTCGGAATGGTCAACTTCTTTTCCTATTTCATCGAAATCAGTTTTATTACAATTTACAGAGGTAATAAAAAAGTTTTCTCCGATCTTATCCTTAAAATCTTCATCATCAATTCTTTTATCTCCGCCGAAATAGAAAGATATATTATTAAATTTCTTTACAAGAAGCTCTTTTCCTTCATCAGAAATCATATCTGACTGCCTGATCATTTTTACATAAGCTTCTTTGATTTTTGATGACATCTCAAGCATTGCTTTATTATATTCTTCTGTATAATACTTTCTGCAGTACAGGGCACTGACAATTGTACTGAGATCATTTGCAGTTTTATCCAGGATCTCTTTATCAGTAAGTTTTCTTTCCGCATTATCGTAGTTCAGATAGGACGCCGGTGCAAATAAAGCGTAGGTCATCACAAATCTGCATTTGAAAAAATCTTTCCACATCTGAATGTTATCATCTGTCAGATAACTGTTTATGGTCTTCAGTTCTTCAGGAACATCCACGTTGTAGTCTTCATACGGATATTCAGTTATGCCCAGTTTCCTGATATATTTTTCAAAATCAATATTTGAAAAAAGTTCTTTCATCTCATCTTCACTGTACAAATTATATATGGATGAATCATCAACGTCAGGATCATAGTCTTTTACACAGTCTATGAAAAAATATACTATACTGTCAGCACGTTTTACTGCTTCTTCATCATCAACACCAAAACCGATCAGACAATCTCTGTATTTATTTCGGATCTGTGTTTTTTCTCGGTCATTCTTTTTAAATTTTTTGATATCACCTGTAAATCCCAATTCTGTAAAATCGAGAATTCTTTCATCTGTCTTAAAAGGATTTGTAATCGAAAATGCATTTGCAGCACTTTGTGTTCCATATTCCGTAAGCAGAAACGCACTCATATCCATAACATCATCAGGAGTTCTGATTTTATCTATCATATTAAAGACCTTATCAAATTCCGATGTCTGATCGCTCCTGTTTTCAGGATTCTGATAAAAATCCTTGACCTGGCTGTAATAGGAACGTATAAATTCTTCTTCACTGCCGTCCTCAAACTCTTTGTCTGAATTGATTATCTCATTCAGGAGACCTGTCACTTCATCATCTATATCGTTATCGATCAGATACATACCGCCTGAATATGCACCACCATATTTAAATTCCTCATTCCAGAGATCATTGGCGTTTACATACCCATAAAAATCATCAGCCGGACTGATATCAAACTTTTCATCCTCTGAATACGCAGGTTTTTCCTTCAAATCAACAGTAACCGTTTTTTCCGTCTCGTTTGAATAATCACATCCGGAAAGTGAAAGTACAAAAATCAAACACGCAAGCAAAGCAGATTTTCTTTTTATTTTCATTTTCATTCCCCCATACTATTTTTTGCTTATTCGCTTTCTGATGGTGATATTTTAGCATATATTATACCGAAAAAAACAGTAACCGCAGTCATAACATACGTATGACTGCGGTCACATTTTTTATTTTTAAAAATCAGGATCAGAAATTTCTTATTTTTACATGCTTCACCTGAATTGATCTTGAAATGATAAGAGGAATATTTACCATCAGAATTACAGTTCCAAGAAAAAAAACTGCATCCCTGTTACAATAACTGATATACTTTCCCTCAGGATACAGAACCAGATTGTTGAACAGATACAGAAATACGAACAGGATCATGCCTCCGAGTATCAACGCCAGAAGCTGAATACAAACGATCTCTGAAATAATTTTTCCAACTATCCTTCTTTTTCTTATTCCGACTGCCTTGTATAATGCAAATTCAAAGCTTCTTGTCTGATATGATCCAACAAATACTGCGTTTATCATTATCGATAAAATGACAGAATAAAAAACCATATCAACGAAAAAAATGATACAGGAATAATAACTTATATCATCCCAGGAATCCATACTGTCAGCAAAAGTAATTCCGTTCTCATCTTTATCAATATAATCTTTTGCTATATTTCCTATATCTTTTTCTTTTTCATTTGAAGGATAGATCATGAGCATTTCATTTTCAATACTATAATCGATTATATAGGCTTTGTACGATTTTTCTTCTATAGCAAGATCAAATGAAAAGCTTGCTTTCAAACCGGAAAATACTTTTTCATCTATTGTATCACCGACACTGACGCCTTTGTTGTCAGCAAGAAAGCTGCTCATTATTACACTGCCGTCCTTCAGCACGGACGTATCACAGCATATGTCTTCTTTGGAGCAGTATTTTTCAAAATTTTCAACTGATGAAAATACTATAAAATACTTTTCTGAAACATTGTTGAAAATCGTATTCCATGAATACTTTCCTTTTCGATTACACTCAATATAATCCATTCTGTCATCCATGGCTATCCTGTCTCTTAACTTATTAAAAGATTCTACTGATGCATAATCTGCATTCTGGTTAAAAACAGCAAAGTACGTATTTCCTGAAATATCATACGTATTTTCAAAACAATTCATAAAAATCAGTGTTCCAAGATAAATTGTCAGTTCAAGTATCATAAGAATAACAAGACCGATCGTTTTTCTGGAATCATGAAAAATATAATAAAGAGATGACAAAGGATTCATATTTTATCACCACTCCTTACAGAGCTTATACTTCCGTCCCACATCTCTATTATCATATCAGCATCTTTGAGTATCGAGCTGTCATGAGTTATCACAATAACAAGATTTTCATTTGAATACTCCTTAAACACCTCCATAAGCCTGAACGCATTATCATGATCCAGAGCTGAAGTCGGTTCATCAGCAAATAAAACTTTCGGGTCATTTATCATTGCTCTTGCGGCTGCTGTCCTCTGCCTCTGTCCGCCTGAAAGCTTTGCAGGTTTTCTTTTGAATTCCTTCTTTTCAATTCCCAGAGCCATAAGAAGTTCTTCTGCTTTTTTTCTTGCCTTTTTCGTACTTTCTGTTGAAGGGAAAACAACATTATCGACAGCACTCATATACGGGATAAGAAAATGCTTTTGAAAAACGAAGCCAAACTCCGTTCTTCTCATTTTTTCCTGCATTGACTCCGACAGCTTTGTCAGTTCTTTTCCGTTGTATATGATATTTCCTCTTGTAGGTCTGTTCAAAGTCGAAAGACAATTCATAAGAGAAGACTTTCCTGAACCGGAAGGTCCGATAATTCCTACAAGTCCTTTATCCGGCAGTTTCAGATTTATGCCTTTGAGCGCATATTCTTTTTCACTTTTACTGATATCATATATCATTGTCAGATTTTCTATTTCAAACATATTTTCCCCCACTTAATACAATTCTTCCTCTGATATATCAGCGGTATTTATTTTGCACAGCTGGTATCTTAAAGCTATCTGAAACAAACCAAAAATCAAAACCAGTACAGAAATTGTCTGCATTATATTGTTGTGTTCTTTATAATATTCTTTTTCTATTTCGGAATTAAAAACAAGATCCGGGAAGAAAACCATTCCTGCCAGAAATATTCCCATCCCAAAAGTAAATAATAATTCACGGTTTGCAGCCATATATATATCATGAAGAGAAAAACCAAGCGAATAATACAAACACCATTCGTTGTACCTGTCACGCAGATACTGTAAGTATACGATTGCCAGAATAATGCATGTAACTGCTATAATTACATAATTAATAATATTTGAAATGATAGTTATCTTGTGAACATTTTCTTCCAGAAATATATTTTGCGTTTCATGATCCACTTTGTTTGTCACATATCTCTGATCTGTTATCCCGTTTCTTTCAAGCAAAGGATTTATATCCTTAATATCAGAAATTATCAGTATCTCATAATATTTACTGTCGTCGTATTTGCATCCAAAGGCTAAATATCCGTCAAAATCGACCTCTCCGACTATTTTATACTGACTGTTATGATCATCCAGCAAATCTCCTGTTTTTTTCTTCTGTTTTAAAAGTATCTTTTTGCTTACAACTACCTCTCCCGGATTTTCCGGCATTTTACCATTCAAAATCTTTGTATCAAATCTGTCTGCAAGTATACTTACTTCATCTGGACTTACAAGAGGAATATAGAAATCAATATCATTCAGCTCAGAGGTCATAAAAATATGAACATACGAAGATAAAAATGCATCTTCAACTTCAGAATCATTTTGTATTTTTTCAGCCAGCTTTTCATAATTCTGTTTATTGGCTCTCAGATGCTCCCATTTTTCAAAATGGCTGTTATCTGTTTTGTTATCAAAATAATCGGGACTTATTTCTACCTGTTGAATTTTGTCACTCATATCCATAAAAGCATCACGGATCATCATCTCATTTACAATAAGAATATACGATACAGTGGCCATGATATACACGCTCAGTGCAATTGTAACGACCAGTACCATTATTCTCGCTTTATGATTAATAATATATCTCATGGCAGATAATTTTTGCATCTGTCATCCCGCCTTTTTTACAATGTCATTAATTGATTCAAAGCTCTGTGTTGTTATCACAATGCTTTATTTTCAAAAATAAAGATTTGTGCTGATAAAGTTAAAATTGCGTACTGTTTTTTTATCCTTTTATTTTAACAATAAGCTGCGCTCTGTCATGAATTCCTGTTTTGTCATATATACATGAGATATAATTTTTTACCGTTCCTTCAGAAATATACAGCGTATCAGCGATCTGCCTGTTGTTAAGTCCCTTTGTCATAAGAGAACATATTTCCTTTT
Organism: Oscillospiraceae bacterium; assembly: GCA_045628605.1. GTDB lineage: Bacteria > Bacillota > Clostridia > Oscillospirales > Ruminococcaceae > HUN007. The sequence goes on along the minus strand of JAZQPR010000283.1, from coordinate 2,512 downwards.
CCCTGTCAGTAAGCCCGTCAAGCAGAGCTGTATCCTGTTTTCTGTTGCTCATAATAAACGCAAGTCTCTGCATGACTTTGCTGTCTATAACATTCTGCCCGCCCTGAAGCTGCTTTAATGCTCCAAGTATCGCGTCCTTGCCGCTGTCCTTTAAAAGATACCCGTCGGCACCATTCGAGATAGCTTCAGTAATATATTTATCGTCATAGAACGTCGTCAGAACAAGAGTTTTAACATGAGGATATTCCTTTTTCATTTTTTCTATAAGCTCTATTCCGCCCATGCCTTTCATGTTAAGGTCGACCAGAGCAATATCGCATTCTGTTTTTTTAAGGATCTCCAGAGCTTCTTTTCCGTCGTTTGCTTTTCCTGTTATCTCATAGTTGTTGTAGGAGAGAATTATCTCCAGACTTTCCAGCAAAAGAGGCTCGTCATCAACAAGCAGTATTCTATTCATCTATATTCCCCCAAAAGTAATTTTCATTCAAAGCTCAGTGTTGTTATTAAGAATTTTTCGGCTTTTCACACGGCAGAGTTATTTCAGAGTAAAATCCGCCGTCGTTTCTGAAAACTGCGTCTCCGCCGCATTTTTGCGAATAGGAGATCATTTTTTTCAGACCAAATCCGTTTTTAATTTTTTTATCTCTGTTTGATTCATCAAATTCACTGCTGCCGTTATCAGTAACAGAGAGATTTATGTGAGTACTGTCACATTTCAGAATTATATAAAATTTATCAGCCCCGCCGTGACGCACTCCGTTTGTCATGATCTCTTTCAGCGCTCCTGCCAGAAATTCGGTATGCTCATGAGAAATATATACGTTCTCAGGGCAGCCTGCGTCAAATGATGCTTTGATAGCTGTATCCATGACAAAGCTGTTTATGATCTCATTAAGAATATCCTTAAGGTCAGCTGACGAAACCGGCTCTTCCTCATCGCCTAAAACTCTGACAGCCTGTCTTACCGAAGCAAGTCCGGAACGCATTCGTTCGTTCGATACTTTAACCTTTTCCCTTGCTTTTTCCACGTCTATGTCAAAAAGCATATCAGCCGCATCAAGTGTCATGATGGCTGCTGTTATCGAGTGTCCGACGCTGTTGTGGATATTTCTGCTGATATTTTCCCTTTCCTCGAGACGTGCATTTCTGTCAGCAAGGTAATTTTTCATCACCAGCTCCTTATTCAGCTTTTTCTCATAAAGCTCATTTACCGCAGAATTTTCAAGCTCGGTCTGCATTTTTTCCATGGACATATCATATTTTTCCACAAGCATTTCCACTGAAAACACAAGCAGCGAAAATACAAGCACCAGAAGCGTCATGAGTAGTGAATGAGGAAAATCATATTTTTTTAAAAATAATGAATTGATCATGCACATCACAGTCGGCAAAAGCACCCTGAAAATGCCGAAGCACCTGAACTCATAAAAGCACAAAGGCGAAATCCACGGGCATCCGAAATATGAAAACATGACTGATACCGGGAACTGAAAAATGTACATAAGTCTGCTTTCTTTTTCATAGGTACTCTGCCAGGTCGCCATGATCAGCAGAATTCCCCCGCTCAGCATGACAGGATATGCGGAAGACCCTCCGGTTATTCCTGCAATGATCAGTATAAGTAATAAAGTAACGTTCTGAATGTATTGTTTTATCGATTTCATAGTATATCACCACACTATGCATTATATCACATAATGATGCGCAGTTTCAATATGACCGGAGTCATAATTTTTTTATGAAGAGATGTGCGCAGGTGGAATTGATGGATACTGACGTCAACTGACCGTATTATCGACCTTATGACAGGAGGCGCTGACGGGATACATTTGTATACGATGAACGATTCCTGTCTTGCCAATAAGATTTATAACAAATACGAGGCGATATTTCAATAGTATTTTGTTCATTTTATTGTATTCTAAACCGATCAGATTTAGTGACAGCGCTATTATCTGTTCAGGTAAATCCGTTGAAGACGAAAGCATTGATGACAACCATTATTTTAAGTTTATTTCTCAGCAGGACTTTTATACAGATATCCGTATATTTTCTGTAAATTGCCTTTTTTGAAACCTTGATTTTGGGTTCACAGCCTTGAAACCTTGGGTTCATTGATTTCAAATCTTGGGTTCATAATTTAACAAAGGGGCTGTTAAAAAAGTCTCTCATATAAAGAAAGCAGCAAATCAAAGATACGTATTTACGTACTCTAATTTGCTGGTTTTTTCAGCTTTCAGGCAGTTTCTTAACAGCCCATTGTTTTGGTTTTACTACCATTTTTACTACCAAATTTCACATAAATTCTTACTACTAAGTCCCATCAAATGCTACCATAAAGTTAGCTGCCGTGGAGCAAAAAAATTTCAATTTATAAATCTTTTTCTTCGTATGGTTTATTCCAAGACCCAATCTCAATCAAATTACCTTCTGGATCAGAAATATAGCAAGTTCTCTGTCCCCAAGGTTCAAGTTCTGGTTCTAATACAGATGTTGCACCATTTTTTATAGC
>JAZQPR010000282.1:0-4162 GCA_045628605.1 Oscillospiraceae bacterium | reverse complement strand
CAATTGACAAAATCTACAAATTTTGCATTAACTTTTTTACATCAATTTCTTAAGTTGATGACATTGCCTGCAGAGGCGGGGGATATCCTCTGTGTTGTTATATATATTTATCTGATATAAAATTCTCTTTCATCAATAACAGGGATATCTCTGACGTCAATATTTTCAACGGAGATATATCTTCCGTTATAAATATCATTGATCAGTTCTTCAAGGTCATACACAGTTCCCTGCGCTTCCATCTCTACCCTTCCGTCATACATGTTTCTGACCCAGCCTGTAACTCCAAGTCTGTTAGCTGCATGATATGCGGTCCATCTGAAGCCGACTCCCTGTACATCGCCTGAAAAATAATACCTTCTTCTTTTCTTTTCCATGATCAGAATAAAATATCCTTGAAACAGATATTTGGTTTGTTTTCATCAAAATTCCATGTGTGATATGCTCCGCCCTTGCAGAATTCATACTCGCTGCATTTATTGCAGCCTTCACATGAAAGACCTTTTCTGAAGATCTCAAAGCCGTTTTCCCAGACATCCTTGAAACGGTCTTTAAAGATATTGCCCATTACAAATTCAGGTCTTCTTTCGATGTCAAGACATGCTGTAATATCACCGTTTGACATGATACTTGCAACTTCGGTACCTGCGCCGCAGCGGAAGAACCAGTCACGCACTTCCCTTTCGTAATCCATTCCGAGGTAGTGTTCACATCCGTATGAAACAGGCTCTGCTGCCATTCTCTTGTTTCTTATGTACTCGAACATCTTTACATATTCCTCAGGTGTCATGATGAGTTCAGGATGTTCTTTGGCTCTGCCGATAGGATCAATGTTTATTATTCTCCATGAATCTATGTCCATATCCTTGAAAATATTGTACAGATCGTCAAGCTGTCCTATGTTCTGATGGGTTACAACTGTTGTGATCTGGATATTTTTAAAACCGCCCTCGCGGATAAGGTTTTCGATGCCATCCATAGCTTTTTTCCATCCGCCGGGTGTTCTTCTGAAGGCGTCATGTGTGTCTTCAAGTCCGTCTATGCTGATGGAAATAGTTTTCATTCCGACTCTCTTAAGATCCTTTGCAACCTCAGGTGTGATGAGGATTCCGTTTGATGTCATACCCCAGAGGTATCCGAAGTTGTTTGCATGCTCCATTATTTCAAAAAAGTCGCTTCTTACCAGCGGTTCACCGCCGGTTATGTTAAGGTTGAATTTTTTTACATCAAAGTCTTCGGAGATTTGTTTTAACAGATCATGATACTGATCAGGGGTCATTTCAGACTGCTGTCTTTCTCCGGCATTGCTTCCGCAGTGGAGGCATCTTTCGTTGCATCTGAGGGTGAGTTCGAGGAAGAGGTGGTGGAGACGAACTTTTCTTAATTTTTCGATTTCTCGCATGGATTGTTTTTTCTGAATTATGTTTAGCATTTTGTACCTCGTTTGTTAATGATTATTATTTTTTCTTAGGTGATTGCAGGGCTTTGCGGTCGCCCTGCACCTTCGCACACAAAATTCTCTGTTTATTCGTAAATATTTTACTTATTGTAGAACGCTTAGGTGATTGCAGGGCTTTGCGGTCGCCCTGCACCTTCGCACACACATGCACATTCGCATGCATATGCACATTCGCATGAATATGCACATTCGTCGGGAATTATTTGTATTCGTCAGGGACGTCGGTGGTTATGGATTCTTTGTTGTAGATTGGGACGATTCCGTATTTGGTCTGGATTATTGGTTCTGAAAATAATGTGATTGATTCCGGTGATGTAGAGGTAACCTCTGCTGTTGCAAGTTCTTCTTCTCTTGCACGGGATTCTGATTCTGCTATTGACTGGCTGACGGATTCACTGTATCTCATTGACTGAATATACTGCCATGCGCCGTATGTGGTGATTATTGTGTGAACTGTTTCGGAATCAGGGATCCATGTGCAGTCTGTACATGTGGTTTCGTCCGGAGCTTCTCCGTCTATTTCAGAAGCTTCTTTGTCTCCGTAATAGTATGCGGTCAGATTATCATCCAGTCCGAAAAGATATCTTCTCATTGAAAGGAAATCATACTTGTCAACAAAGCTGTCCTCATTTATATCAGCGAGAAGATTCTTTACGTCATCACTGAAGCTTGGATCTCCTTCTGTATTATTATTGTTGTTAAGACCGAGCATCAGACAGTAGTCTGCAATGTTTTTAACTCCGTCTCCGTTTACGTCGCCAAGTTTTCCGTTTGTATCATTAAAATATGACGGAGGTCCGTAAACATCATACATTCCATCCGGCTCTCCGTCCAGATTTTCAAAATATGACGGCGGTCCGTAAACCAGTGTCATTGATTTGGGCTCCAGACCGTTCATTTCAGCACCGAGCTGCAATGGTGAAGAAGTTGCTGATGCTGCAGTCAGAATGGCAGCAGTCAGAATAGTTCTCTTTGTCTTTTTCATAAATATCGCTCCTGTCTGTAAATAACATAATAAAATAAAGATTAATATATTAAATAAAAAATTAAACCTGTAAAATAAAACTACAGAGTGTTTTTTACTGTCCGATAGTGCCGGAAGCAGTTAAAATACATACTTAAATAATGATCAAAGTACTCCAATTGTATTATATCATATATCGTAAAATAAAACAATAATATAATAAAAATGTCAAAAATTTTAAAAAGAATTGACAATTGAAAATAATGTCAATTAGTCATTAATTCAGTTAGATTTTTGTTTATTTTCACTATTTTGTATCAAAAATATTGATTTATTCTTTATGATATGCTATAATATAATCATAGAAAGAACAAATATCTGCTTGGGAGGTAATAATAATGATTGGTGAATTAATGGATAAAGCTTCAGAAATTTTTGATTTTGTAATTGACTATAATGAAATCAGAAACAACAGCGGATATGCAGAACAAATCTGCAGGCAGGCTTATGAAGCCTTTATGGATAATCAGATAACAAGTGAGGAATACGAAGAGATCGTTGATCTTGCTGAATCCGAAAAGGATGACCGTATGACGGTTATGTTCGGAAACTATGACTGATCATTTCATTAAAATTTGAAATATTCTCTCCTCTTCATATGTAATATACGCAGAAAAGGTCCTTTGCCCAAACCGGCAGAGGACCTTTCTGTTTCGGAAAAAATCACCCATTCTAAATATATCCTTACCCCCGCCGTGCAGAAAAGGCGGGGGGTGAAAATTTCACACATAATATTCTTCAAAGGTATCAAGACAAAGACAGCCGAGTTTTCCGCCATGAACTGCTCCGCAGTCTATAAAAATGTTTCCGTTTTTATAAAATATCCTGTTATCGCCGCCGGTAAAATATGCTGTCGGCGTATGACCGCATACAAGAAATACGGAATCACCTTCAAAATATCTGATTTCAGGATCAGGACGCGTTTCTACGAGCTCATGAGTTTTATAATCGCCTATTTTCTTGTCTTTACGATAATTTCCAAGCCCCGCATGACAAAGGAAAAATGTTCTTTCTCCTATATCACACAACTCATATACTGACATTTTTCTCAGATATGAAAAAAGAGTGCTTCTTTTTTCGTGATCAAGCTTTTTAAAAGCCTCAAGTGTAGTTTTTCCCCCGCCTGAAAACCAGTCAAACATTCTGTTCATCGTTCTGATGCTTGGTTTTGATGATTCATCATCAAGATCAAGTGATTCCATGACCGACAAAGCAAACAGATCATGGTTTCCGATCATCGGAACAACGTTCTGTCTTTCCATCATATCTTCAAGTATTTTTACCGGTTCAGGACCTCTGTCAACTATATCTCCGAGTATATAGAGCTTATCTTCCTCTTTCAGGTTTATCATTTTTATCATTTTTTCGTATTTGTCGTAGCATCCGTGTATATCGCTCATCACATATTTCATAATTTCACCTCATCCGCTCAAAGAAATACATTTATTTGTTCTCCTATATATTAATTATAGCATATATGCAAACTATTTGCAACTTTTTTACATGCATTTTTGTTTAATATTATAGAATTGAACCATTTTTTTAATATTACTTCAACTGCAGATTTTCAAAGCTCTGCTTTTAACAAGCAGAGGCGATTCGTAGAATCGCTGACCAAACAGTCGGAGATTGTACTCCGACTGTTTGGACAGATAGAACCCGCCGACTGCAGAGGCGGG
>JAZQPR010000281.1:0-47692 GCA_045628605.1 Oscillospiraceae bacterium | reverse complement strand
CTGTTGTTGCTACCGGAATGCCAGATGGCATTTGTACAGTTGACATTAAGGCATCCAATCCATCAAGTACTTCTGAAGTGCACGGAATACCAATCACAGGAATTGTTGTGTTTGCAGCAATAACCCCCGCTAAATGTGCAGCCATTCCTGCAGCTGCAATTATTACTCCGAAGCCGTTCGAAGCCGCATTCTTTGAAAATTCTGCAGCAGCTTCCGGTGTACGATGTGCAGACATTACATGTATTTCAAACTCAACGCCGAATTTTTTTAATTCCTTGGCAGCTTCCTGAACAACAGGTAAATCGCTGTCACTGCCCATGATAATAGCTACTTTTTTTGACATTTTTATAAGTCCTCCGTTATTTATTTCTGAAGATCCAGAAACGAAAAGAAAAACAAAAAACTGCAACTAATTCGTTACAGTTATAATTATACTATTATTTATTAAATTATTATCTGCTTCTCTTTTTATACAATAGGCTGAAGAGGATATACTGAATCTGTTTTCTGTTTCATGAATACACAGTATATTGAATAAACTTTTCATCATAAACACCTCTTCAAAAAATCTGAATCCAACAGTCATCTTTATTTATTATACAATATTTATTATGACATTTCAACTATTTTTTTTTAAAACTATTTATATAATTCATAATGTAATTGTGTTATTTTCACTAAAATGAACACTGTAATTTGTAATCACCATGAAAAATTTTTTACCCATTTATCCGATATAATACAACAATATTTTATTTTTTTTATTTTTATGCTTGAAATAATATTAATTTTTGTATATAATAATATTTGAGTGCTTTTAAGAAAAGATGTTTTTTAGTCGGTATTTCCAATACAAATAATTAATTTATTGGGAATTTTTCTTTTGATTTACGACAGAAAAAAAACTGATACTGGGGGAAAACTTACCCGAAAGCTCATACAATTCATTACAAAATTGGGAAGGTAAGATATAGAATGAAAACAATCGGACTTGACATCGGGTCAACAACAATAAAATGCGTTGTTTTTGATGACAATGAAAAAATCCTTTTTCAGGAATATAAAAGACATTTTTCTCAGATAACGCAGAGTACAGCAGAAATGCTCAGTACCATTAATCAGAAATTTAATGACAGTGAATATAAATTATGCATATCAGGTTCTGCCGGAATGGGAATTGCAACGGCTCTTAACATTCCTTTTGTCCAGGAAGTTTACGCAACACGTTCGGCAGTAAAGAAATATCTTCCTGAAACTGATGCTGTAATCGAACTCGGCGGAGAAGATGCAAAGATACTTTTTCTTTCAGATCAGCTTGAAGTAAGAATGAACGGAACATGTGCAGGCGGAACAGGAGCCTTTATCGATCAGATGGCAACTCTTCTGAACATTACTCCTACAGAAATGAATGAAATTGCAAAAGAGCATGAAAAAATTTATACCATTGCTTCAAGATGCGGAGTATTTGCAAAATCTGATATCCAGCCTCTTTTAAATCAGGGAGCAAGAAAATCAGATATATCAGCAAGTATTTTTTATGCTGTTGTAAATCAGACTATTGCAGGTCTTGCTCAGGGACGTGAGATAAAAGGAAATATAGTATATCTCGGCGGACCTCTTACATATTTCACAGAACTCAGAAACAGTTTTGATGATACACTTAAGCTCACAGGAACATGTCCTGAAAATTCTCTTTATTTTGTTGCAATAGGCGCTGCACTTTCCGAGGCTTCAGATTCATTTAACATTTCTGAACTTATAAAGAAAGTTGAAGCATACAAATCTTCCGAAGCATACAACAGCTGTCCTCCTCTTTTTAAGGATGAACAGGAATTCAATGAATTCAGGGAAAGACACAGAAAAAATTCAGAAAACATAAAAAACACTGATGATTACAGCGGTGAAATGTTCCTTGGAATTGACGCAGGTTCAACAACTGTAAAAACTGTTATTATAAATAAAAACGGTGATATACTGACACAGAGCTACATGTCCAACAACGGTAACCCTGTTCCTTTCATCAAACAGTTCTTAACTGATGTTTATGCAAAATATCCGGGAATCAAAATTGCTTCATCAGCCGTTACCGGTTATGGTGAAGAAATCATTAAAAATGCATTCAGAATTGATTTCGGTATAGTTGAAACAATAGCACATTATACAGCAGCAAAAAAATTCAGACCGGATGTTGATTTTATAATTGATATCGGCGGTCAGGACATAAAATGCTTCAAAATCCGAAACAATACAATTGACAATATTTTTCTTAACGAAGCATGTTCTTCAGGATGCGGTTCTTTCCTTCAGACATTTGCAGCCGCATTGAATTATTCAATTGAAGATTTTGCAAATCTCGGACTTTTTGCGAAAAAGCCTGTTGATCTCGGCTCAAGATGTACAGTATTTATGAACAGCAGTGTAAAACAGGCACAGAAAGACGGCGCAGCAATTGAAGATATTTCTGCAGGACTTTCGATCAGCGTAGTTAAAAACGCCCTTTACAAAGTTATCAGAGCTACCACTGCTGAATCACTTGGAAAGCACATTGTAGTTCAGGGCGGAACATTTTTGAACAATGCTGTTCTCAGAGCATTTGAACAGGAAGTAAATACAGAAGTTGTAAGACCTGAGATCTCCGGTCTTATGGGAGCTTACGGCGCTGCTCTCTATGCTTCCGAAAAATATACTGAACAGAGCTCCATTCTTAATTCCGATGAACTCGCAGCATTCAAACATGACGTAAAGGCAGTTACATGTAAAGGCTGCAGCAATCACTGCAAGCTTACCGTCAACACTTTTGACGGCGGACGAAAATTCATCGGCGGAAACAGATGTGAAAAGGCTCTTAATGTAAACAGTACCAAACAGCAATATAATATGTATGAATATAATCTCGCTCTTCTTGATGAGTACCGAAAAGCAGAGATCACACCGACCAGAAAAGAAGTAATCGGCATTCCGATGGGACTTAACATGTATGAACTTCTTCCGTTCTGGCATAAACTGTTCACCACACTCGGATTTAAGGTCGTTGCTTCACCTCCGTCAAACAGAAAATTATATATCAAAGGACAGCATACCATTCCTTCAGATACTGTATGCTTCCCTGCAAAACTTCTTCACGGTCACATTGAAGAACTCATAGAAGCTGGATGTGATACTATTTTCTATCCATGTATGAGCTACAACATTGATGAACATCTCGGCGACAATCATTACAACTGCCCTGTTGTAGCATATTATCCTGAGGTTATAAAGTCAAACGTCAAAGCGATAGAAAACGTTAAATTTATATGCGATTACGTTGGTATTCACAGACCAAAGGACTTTGCGAAAAAGTTTTATGATATTCTGTGCAAATATTTTGACAGTATTTCATGGGCAGATGTAAAAAAAGCAGTTGACCTTGCATACAAAGAATATGATATTCATTTAAAGAAAATCGAAGACAAAGCTGCGGAATTTCTTGAAATTGCAGAAAAAGAAAATATGCCTGTTATCATTCTTTCCGGACGTCCGTACCACATTGATCCGGAAATATGTCATGGTATAGATAAACTTATTTGTTCACTTGGTGCAGTTGTACTGACAGAAAGATCAATAAGTTCCACAATCTCAAAATTCCCTGTAAATGTTCTTAACCAGTGGACATATCATTCACGTTTATTTGCATCAGCAAAATATGTATGTGAAAATGCAGATACAAATATAAATCTGGTACAGCTCGTATCATTCGGATGTGGTGTTGACGCCATAACAACAGACGAGGTTCGCTCAATTCTTGAATCGAACAACAAAATCTATACTCAGATCAAAATTGATGAGATTACCAATCTCGGTGCTGTTAAAATCAGACTTCGCAGTCTTTTTGCAGCAACCGAATAAAGAAAGGTTATGTTTTAATGGAAAATCAGCAGAAAGCAGTATTCAATGATAAAATGAAAAAAGACTATACTATACTTATTCCGAATATGGCTCCGATTCATTTCAAACTGCTCCGTTCAATGTTCAACAAATACGGTTATAAGGTTGAACTTCTCACACACGAAGGCCGTAAAGTAATTGATACAGGACTAAAATACGTTCATAATGATACATGTTATCCTGCGTTGTTATGCATAGGTCAGTTGATAGAAGCTCTTGAAAGCGGTCAATACGATATTAACAAGACCGCTTTGATGATAACTCAGACAGGCGGCGGCTGCAGAGCATCCAATTATATTCACCTTTTAAGAAAAGGATTAATCAAGGCAGGAATGCCGAATGTTCCGGTTATATCTCTTAATTTTTCAGGACTTGAAAAAGATTCATGCTTTAAGCTTACACCTAAAATGCTTTATGAAGCAATCAGCCTGCTTGCATGTGCTGACATGCTTATGGTTCTTTCAAATCAGGTAAGACCGTATGAGATCAACAAAGGTGAAGCTGACAGGACGATTGACAAATGGGTAAAGAAATTTACAAACGACCTGAAAAATTCTGAACCTGTTGCAGGAAAGAAGCTTCTCGAAAACAACATGAGACAGATTTGCAGAGATTTTGCCAATATTGAAACGGAAAAAACTCCGAAAATAAAAGTCGGAATTGTCGGAGAAGTATATGCAAAGTTTTCTCCGCTTGCCAATAATCATCTTGAAGATTTTCTTCAGAAACAGGACTGTGAAGTTATGCTTCCCGGACTTCTGGGATTTCTTATTTTTAAAGTTGACAACAGACTTGAGGATATAAAGCTTTACGGCGGAAGCACCTTAAAATCTTCTATTGTAAAACTGATCATCGGTTATCTTTCAAAAATCGAAGCCATGTATGTTGACACAATAAGACAGGCAAAAAAATTTACTGTTCCTGCTACATATGCTCATATAAAATCTCTCGTTGAAGATGTTATCGGATACGGAAGCAAAATGGGCGAAGGCTGGTTTTTAACAGCAGAAATGCTTGAACTGATAGATTCAGGATATGAAAATATTGTTTGCTGTCAGCCTTTCGGATGTCTTCCTAACCATATTGTCGGAAAAGGAATGATCAGACGAATCGGTGAAAAAAATCCATCAGCAAATATAGTTCCGATCGATTATGATCCGGGCGCCACAAAAGTTAATCAGGAGAACAGAATTAAACTCATGCTCTCCGTTGCCAAAGAAAAAATGAACCTTAACTGATAACTATCTCCCCCTTTTTTTCTGAGGGGGAATTTTATTATTACATAATTAACCATATTCAAATATACAATTAATAAAACAATACAAAAAAACATTGTTTCATATTTATTCTATATTACAAAAGCAACAATATACTATTGACTTTTAAATGATTATAAGTTACTATCTAAAGTAGGGTTATTGTAAGTAAAAAGTATTTATTTTGCTAAAAAGGATTATTGAGGTTATTATTATATATTTAATAGGAGGATATAATATGGCAGCATTAAAAAAATTTATAGCCCTTGCAGCTTCGGCCGCCATGGTTGGTTCAGTTGGACTATCTTATTCCGGCAGCTTCAGTGGTTCTGATACAGTAGTTATGGCGGCTGATGACTGTCACGATGACTGGCTTCATGTCAATGACAAAGCAGAAATTGTTGATATGAACGGAAATCCTGTATGGATGACAGGTGTAAACTGGTTTGGATACAACGTAGGAAGTCAGGTATTTGACGGTGTATGGTCTGCAAATATGGAGCACTGTCTTGATCTTATCGCTGATCATGGATTTAATCTTCTTCGTGTTCCTATGTCAACAGAAATCATTCTTCAGTGGAAAGAACACGGTCCGGATCCGATGGTAAAGGTCAATACATACGAAAATCCGGAGCTTACCGAAGAAGGCGTTGAAGGCGGTACAATAAAATACAGCTTTGACATCTGGAATCAGGCAGTAGAATGGTGTAAAGAAAAAGGCATAAAGATAATGATGGATATCCACAGTGCCTCAACAAACGCAGCAGGTCACAACTACGCACTCTGGTATGATACAAACTTCTCAGAGAAAGACTGGCTTGATGCTCTTGCATGGTTTGCTGACTATTACAAGGACGATGATACTATCATTGCAATAGATCTGAAAAATGAACCTCACGGCAAACGTGATGACGGAATATTTGCAAAATGGGACGGTTCAACAGACGACAACAACTGGCGTTATGCAGCTGAAAAAGGAGCTGCTGCAGTTCTCGGCAAAAACCCTAATCTTCTCATTATGGTAGAAGGAATTGAAGTATATCCTAAATTTGAAGAAGGTGAAGACTGGAATTCAAATTCAGTTGACTATGCCCGTTATCCATGGAGCCCTTACTACGGTGCATGGTGGGGAGCAAACTTCAGAGGTGTAAAAGAATTCCCTGTTGATCTTGGTGAATATCAGAGCCAGCTTGTTTATTCTCCGCATGACTACGGTCCGGAGGTCTGGAAGCAGGACTGGTTCTATCTTGAGGATGACAGCAAGACTTTCACACGTGAAACACTTCTGAAAGATTACTGGTACGATACCTGGGCTTTCCTTATAGAAGAAGGCATCTCTCCTCTCCTCATGGGAGAATGGGGCGGCTGGGTTGACGATGCGCATGACAAAACCGGTGAAAACAGACACTGGCTCCAGGAACTCAGAGACTATATGATCGACAAGCACATTCATCATACATTCTGGTGCTTCAATGAAAACTCATCAGATACCGGCGGACTTGTATACGACAACTTCCAGAAATGGGATGACGACAAGTATGAATTTATCAAACCTGCACTCTGGCAGGATGCAAACGGAAACTTTATAAGTCTTGATCATCAGATCCCGATCGGTGTAAATGGAATTACTCTTACTGAATATTACTCCGGCGGCGCATCTCAGAGACCAAATAAGACAAATGATGTAACTACAACTGCTTCAGAAGCAGTTACCACAACTACAACTGAAGCAACAACAGCCGTTTCAACAACAACAGCTATAGAAACAACAGTAACTGATACTACTACAGGTGTTTCGACAACTTCATCTTCAGTTGATATTGACGAACTGATTTACGGAGATCTGAACAACGATAAGGTTGCAGATCTTACAGATTTAACACTTTTAAGTATTTATCTCATGACAAAAGACAGTTCAAAAATTCCAAATGTTAAAGCCGGAGATGTTGACGGAAACGGTGTTGTAGAAATTTCAGACCTTCCGTTATTCAAACAATACATCAGCAAAGATCCTTTAGTAAAATCTCTTGGTCCTAACAGAAAGAAAAATTAAAAAGCTGAATTAAAATAAATTCAAACTAAAAAAACCAGGATCATTAAAAATCCTGGTTTTTTTATCTTTATTTGATTTTATTTAATAAACTAACATGGAAATAAGTTCACAATAATCAACTATATTCAAAATACCGTCATTATTTATGTCAGCATTTTTGAAACTGATTTTTTCGTCTTCTTTTAAGAGGTATCTGCATAAAACGGACACATCAAGAACATTTACTACGCCATCTGAATTTATATCACCATACATAGTAACTGTTTCAACATAAGTGCCGCCAACATCACCGGTGTTATCCTTCCATAGACTGCTGAGTGCTTTTTGTCTTGTTTCAGAAAAGTCCATAACATAATCAACACACTCATCAAAATTCTTTCCGGTTACTATTCCGTTATAAAATCCCGGAGCTTTTCCATACATATGCCATCTTGCAGCGTTCATGGCTGCTGAAGATTTGATTTCATTTTTATACTGATAAATCATGGCATCTTCAGATGAGTACAGCTTTTTCAAAAACGGCTCAAAATCACTAAAGTAAAGATTAGCAACCAGTGTTCTGAATTTTTTGTACTTATAAAGCTGACCTACCCAGTTTACTCCGTATGTAGGTCTTCCGCTGGAAGAAGTTGAATATTTTGAACTGCTGTATCCGTGTATCGGAAAATATGCAGCAAACAGAGAGTCCAGATCAGAAGTTGATGCTGATTTACCATCTGAATTTTTTACAGTTTTGCTTCTGTCATTGTAGGCATAGTCAAAATCCCATATCGGCTCGCAGTGAAGCTTTCCGTCTCCTCTGGAGTCTGAATCCTTATAGAAGAAGAAGCTTGCCTGGCAAGCGTCAATATTCATTGTAAATTCCTGAATAATATATACCTTAGCCAGAGACTCCATATCAATATATTCACTGTAATGTTTTCCCTTTGAATTTTTTCCGTCACTTGAATATATTGCCTCTTCAACATCATAGATCAGATCTTTGATATACTCTGTCTGTGCCTTTGATGCATATTCAGGGCTTCTTAGTTTAACTGCCTGTCCCTTTGGAGTAACAAAACCGCTCTTGGTCTTATCTGTGCCATATCTGTTGTAAAGCTGGAATTCCAGTATGTATCCTCCGGTAATATCCTCAGGATCGTTAGGAATTTCGTAATACTTATAACTGTTTTCCATATAAGTATCCACACTTTTTGCACCTGCAACCGCACGGCTGTATGAGCTTAAAGGCTGATCGTTTACTTTTTCTGTAGCTTCTTCAAGGTCTTCAATATTAATTCTGTTCTTCTGGACCTGAACCTTTTCTGAAAGTACATATGTTCCTCTGTAAGAACCGTCAGCATAAAGATCAACAAACACGCTGTCCATAGTATTCATGCCGGCAGCCTTTGCGATTTCGGTCGTTATCTTGTTTCTCAGAAGAGAATGATCAAGATAGTTGCTTAAAAGAACCCATTTTTTCGCTTTTCCCATTCCATAAAGATCAGCTTTTTCAGGAAGCTTTAAATTGTAAGGCTTTTTATAGCTGTTATTCCATGATGAATTTCCATGAGCAGTCAGTTTTTCAATATCGCCATCATACTGTACTTCTCCGTCTGAAGAAAGCATCAGTACTGATCCTGTTTCAGTCATGTCTTCATTTGAATCAAGCTTATCGATAGTACCGGAAGCAGTCGAAAGAAAAATACATCCAAGCTCGGACTGCATTACCTTTAAAGTACCGTAAGATTTGCCGCCAACTGTAATGTTAAATGAATCATTCGATGCAAATATCGAGGTTTCCTCGCCTAAAACAAGCTCAGTATCATCCAGCATAAGAGATACGTCATTTTCTGTTTCAAAAGAAACAGTTATTTTTGACCTGTCAGCTGTTGCAGGAAGAAACAGATATCTGCAGTCATCTTTTCCGCTGTAAAACCAGTCTGCAAAGTCCTTCTGAGTATCTGTTCCGGGTGAAAGATCAGATGCTCTGAATGATTTAACAGGGATAGATTTGTACTTTCCGTTGGCTTCTTCAAGAACTCCCGCTTTCATTGACGAGCCATCTCTTTCAACTCTTCCCGGCTTTTTATTATCCATTTTTTCAGGCTCTTTTCCGGGTTCCTTTTCTGCAGCCGGAGCACCTTCGTCATGCTGAGGAGCTGCATAGGCTGTACCACACATGCCCGCTGCAGAAACAGACATCATTAATACAGTCAGCCAGACAACAAAATTATGTTTTTTCTTCATAAATGTACCTCTTCAATAATTTATTTCTGACTCACGCTTATCACTTAACCGTTATTATTTTACGATATAAAGATGTATTTTTTTTGACTAAACTATAAATATTTATTTATATTTTTAAACAACTTGAAATTAACGGGTTGAAAACTTGTTTAATGAACACGTTTAATAATCATTTTTTGTTGAATACAATTGTGAAACCTGTACGTTGTACCATGTGGTTTTACAGCAAATGTAACAAAAAATAATTCAGTGTTAAAAATTAACTTTAATACGCATTGACGATTAATAAACCCTATGCTATAATATATGACGTAGACTTCGTTCTTTTAGTAATATGTTTCAAACTTAGGGATTATTTAAAAGGGATATACTTTATGATGACATAATACTTATTGATGACATACTGAAACGTTTATATGTTTCATTAAAAAGATAATAAACAAAAGATTTTTGATTGACAACCCAACTGGTTTATATGACAACAAAACAGCTGATAAGCATTGGATTTATCACAACGGTTTCTGGTTTACAACAGAACATAATAATAGAAATAAGGAGATTTTAAATATTATGTCTTCAATAAATGATTATACAGTGATCTCTTCAGAGATTCTATCATTTATGGAAATAGCAGAAAGGAATATCTTGCTGTTTACAGATTATAGAATTGATTTTAATAAATATCTTGATTTGTTTACAAGAAAGCTTTCACAGAATGTTTCAATTGTCATTTACTCAAAATATGCTGACGATGACAGAAGAAATCCTGAAGTTGAAAAATTAATTAAATCAGGTTTACAACTTGGTCGTACTTATCGGACGTATAAAAGAGATATTTATATTATAGACAATAATGCATTCAACGGTGAGAAAGCTATCATCAGTTCCGACAGGGCTATTTCTGAAAAAGAAATAAACGATTCATATACAAAATCACTTGTTGTCAGTGCACAACTTATACATGACCACAAACAGGCTCAGATAAATTATTTACGAGAAATCTACAAAAAAGAATGCAGAAGAAAAGGATGTTCAGAGCTTGCGTTTTATCATGTTCAGACTGACGGCTTAACAAATGTAAATCTTATTTCTGAATGTGATGAAGGACACAGAGTTCACTTCAGAAAATTCAAATATGATGAATTCTGGCTGTTGAGAGATCTTAACAGAATCGATACGGAACTTGAGCAGGTTCTGTTTGTAAGTGATTTCACAGAAACTGAAATTCTCCTTTACAAAGCATGTGCAGATTTGAAAAAAGACCGTGTCTGGATCAGATTTTTATCTGCTGTCAGACTTCCTGTATGTGATGATATCGAAGTAATGACTCTCTCAAGAAACTTTAAGAGTACAGAATTTGAAACGATGCGTGAATATGACTTTATTCTTGACTTCAACGATCATTTTCCGAAGAAGGAAGAACCGGACAGAACACAGATCTTCAAAGTATCTTAATTTAATCTATTTAAAAACATTAAAAAAGGTTCAAAATCACTTTACTGATTTTGAACCTTTTTGTAATATTATTTATTTGTGATCATAATTTTTTTCAAATTTTCTGATAAACATCAGCACTGTGACCGAGAAGCTGAATGATCCTGAGTTCATCCCGTGCATCCATCAGCGCATTGTGTTTTTCATAATATCTCCGGCCAGGAACCATCATTCTCATAATGCTCTCGACACCGTAATTTCTTTTTAGTCTGCCTGTACTGCAGTACTCGGCATCAGTCGGAAGCATAGGATTGTACTGACGATATGCCGCTGTTTTCATTATATCATACCACTCATATCTGCTAAACTCCGGCAGATGTTTTTTGTCGAATGCAGCGTTGTATGCAAAAAGTGAATCAATTTTCAGGCTGTTAAACCATCTGAAAAGCTGATCGGACATCACTTCCCTGCTGCATATCAGATTGGCAGATACAGGTTCAATAAACAGCACATTTTCAAACATTCCGCCTTTTTTATATTCAGGGTCAAGGATAAAATACACTTCATCTATTTTCCTGAAATTTTTAGAATCGGCTGCTACTATCCCGACAGACATCACCTCATCATTCCAATTAGTTTCAGTATCTATAACAGCAATATTTTTCACTCTTCATTCCCCTTTAAAAGATAAATATCACATATATTATAGCAAAATACGGGTACTGCGTCAATTATTTAAAAACCATAACATTACTTATGGATATTAATATTGATAATACAATAAAAATTATTGACTACAGGTTAAAAAAAATGGTATAATTTTATAGTATAGAAAAATATCATAAAAAGTATCTGGGGTGAATATCAATGCAAAACAGAATATGTTTTAATATGAATCATATTCCATGTGATGACTCAGTTGTTATGTCAGACGACCTTACCGATATTTTTATAAATGTTCTGGCATTAAGCGGTGCTGAAATGGCACGAACAGAAAGTGAAATAAAATTTATACTGTATCTCTCCCAGTCTGATCAGCGGTTTATAGGAAGAGGATGCGTTGATTTCTATATTGTTGACATGCCGTGGAATGCATCTACTTTTGACAGTGACAAGATCTTTCTTCTCAGTGTCATACGCGGAGCCAAAAATAAAATAGGATGGACCAAACTTACTTATCAGCCAAATACTGAATACCTGTTTCCTATCCTCGACAGATTTGCAGAGCTGATAAACAGAATGACTGTCAATGATATTCCTGAAAGAGAACCAAATGACTGGATCATCGGACCTATCAAAAAAACAGAACGTCTGGTCAGAATGGGACTGTACCCTGCATATGGAGTAGACCCGATAAAAGAAGGTTTCCCGCGCTGTAAGATACACCATACATATCTTACATGCTTCGGATGTCAGATTTGCAATAACTAACCGGAACTCCTTCAAACTAAAACAATTCAGATCTTTGAACAAACAGAATTACAGCGGAGGACTTATAACATGGCATATAACGATTACCTGAAAGCTATGAAAGCCGGTGAAAAGACTTTCAGCTTTTCTTCCAAGAAAAAACAAACTTTACCTGTTCTTGAACAGCTTGTTCCCGACGTTGGTTCACTGCCTCAGATAAATCTTGGAATCACCGAAATTCCACTGGAGCTGATCGCAGGTACTTATACACAGGGACGAACAAATGCATTTTCTAAAAATTTCATGCCTATTCTCGGCCCTGAAACAGAATTCGCAACAAAATGGTCTGAATTATATGACTCTCTTCAGCAGCATGGTCAGCAGGTTCCTATCAAGGCATATGAATATCTGAATGAATTTTATGTACTGGAAGGAAATAAAAGAGTCAGTGTTCAGAAATTTATGGGTGCTGTTGCAGTTGAAGGAGAAGTTATACGTATTCTTCCAAAAAGAAACGACAAAGATCCCAAAATAAGACTTTACTACGAATATCTTAATTTTTACAGTCTTACTAAAATAAACTATATTTTGATGGATAATGAAGGCTCGTACAATGCTCTTTATAAATTCATTCATCCATATGATGACGGTCCTATCACTGATGATGAATCTCTCGAAGTAAAATATCTGTTCTGCATGTTCAAACGCTGCTACGAAGAAAAAGGCGGAGACAAGCTTAAAGCCAAATTCGGCGAACAGTTTTTAAGATATATCAAAATATTCGGCTACGAGGATGTCAGAAAACACAATTCAACGATCTTCAAGAACAACATGTCTGAGCTCTGGTCAGAGCTGGTTACATTTTCTGAAGATAAGACTGTATCACTTGTAACAGATCCTGCAAAAGAATCAAAAATTAAATCAATTATAAAAAAACTAAACGTCAGTATCGGAAATCAACCTTTAAAAGTTGCATTTCTGTATTATAAAAGTCCTGAGGAATCCGGATGGACAGAAGGACATGAACTGAGCCGAAACAAAGTCAATGAACACTTTGATGACAGAGTAAACACTGAATACTTCGTTACTCATGACGCATCAGACTATTCTGTTCTTGATAAAATTGTCAAAGACGGTTATAAACTGATATTCACAACATCTCCTGTACTAAGCACGATCAGTCTTAAATGTGCCGTTCTGAATCCAGATATTATTATTCTTAACTGCTCTTTAAACAACGCATACAAACATCTGAGATCCTATTACCTCAGATTTTATGAAATAAAATTCCTCATGGGAATGCTTGCATCAGCTTACTCTGAAACAAATAAGATCGGATATATAGCAGACTATCCTATTTACGGAATGCCGGCATCAGTAAATGCCTTTGCACTCGGTGCATACATGTTAAACCCAAGAATCCAGATCTTTCTTGAATGGTCTACTCAAAAAAACAGTGACCCTGTTCAGTCTTTCAATGACAGAGGCGTTGATATTATTTCCAACAAGGACATTACTGCAAAAAACAGCAGTGATGACTGTGGTCTTTACGGACTTTATGAGGGAGAAAAATTCAAACTCGCTCATCCTGTGTGGAAATGGGAAAAATTATATATTGAAGTAATTGAATCAATATTATGCGGTAACTGGAAAAATGACGATTCCTCGAATAATGAAGTATTAAACTATTTCTGGGGAATATCATCAGGTGCTGTTGATATTCAGCTTGATTCAGGAGTTGAGCCGATCACAGCCAAACTCATCAGTATTATGAAGCATCAGATAAAGCGAGACAAATTTGATACATTCAAAAATGAGTTTTACAGATTCAAGACCAATAACACAGGAAGCATAGTTACAAAACAGGATATTATTGAACTTGAAGACCTTCACATGTGCATAAAAGGCGATTTTCCGGATCTGCATGATCTCGAGCCTGACTGTCGTGAGCTTATCTCTCAGCTTGGAATAAGCAAATATCGATTTAAGAAAAATATAATTATTTAAAGAAAGAAGAAATATAAATGCGAATACTTGCTTTAGCAGACGAAGAATACCAGCCTTTTGTAGGGTGTGAGCCGTCACGATTAAAAGGATACGGGATAATTATAGCATGCGGCGATCTGCACAGTTCATATCTTGATCAGATTGCTGACAGAGCAAATACCGTTGTCTTTTATGTCAACGGAAATCATGACGGGAAAAAAGGAAGTACACCTCCTGCAGGATGTGAGTGCATAGATGACAGACTTGTCACATTTAACGGAGTCAGAATACTCGGACTCGGAGGTTCATTTTTCTATAATTCCGAAAGCCCGTATCAGTATACTGAAGCTGAAATGAGACGAAGGATCAGAAGACTAAGTCTGAAAATTAAAATGAATAAAGGATTTGACATTCTCGTTACTCATGCACCGGCAAAGGATATCAACGACGGAAATGACAATGCACATAAAGGATTTGAATCTTTCAGAAAGCTGATAGATAAATACAATCCGAAATATCATCTTCACGGACATGTTCATTTAAACTACGGAGGATATCCGAGAGTTATGACATATAACAACACTACAATAATCAATGCATACGAAAAATACGAATTTGAATATTAATAAAAAATCAGAAACTAAATTTTGTTTAGTTTCTGATTTTTTATTATTTATTCGCAAAACATTTAGTATTTTATTGACATTTTCAATAAAATATGCTATATTAATATTAGATAAAACAAGCATTTTACACATAAAGTGAACAAACCTGTTATGGAGTAATATTCAAATACATTATTTATTAATATTTGTGACGGATTTTACAGGAGTGATCATTATGAAAAAATATAGATTTTTATCTTTTATTACTGCAATATTTCTTATGCTTCCATTTATGGCTGTATGTCATGCTGAATCAGATAATTTCATGGAACTGCCCGGAGATGTAAACAATGATGGAATTGTTAATGTTATGGATGCTGAATTATTGTCCTATCATCTACTTGGTATAAATAACGAAGCATTCAATGATATCAATGCTGACTTAAATCATAATCAAATGGTCGACATTATGGATCTGGTTGATCTGATAATGTTAATTCTGGGAATCGACCGCAGTAAATTCATAGATCAAATTCTGGCTGAAAACGAAAAAATTACTGTTACAGAAACTCCATGTCATTCTGATGACATCATATCTTCAGATGATACAGCTGCTGCCTCTGAAAGCGTCGCTTCAACTGATACAGTATCTGAGCTGACGTCCGATACACCTGAACCTGAACTACCCGAGGCAGAAATCAAAGCTGATGCTGTATTCAACCTTATCAACGAAATCAGAACAAGCAATGGTCTGAACCCGTTTGAGAAAATGGAAGTTCTGGATTCAGCAGCAATGACCAGAGCAGCTGAAATCTCACAGATTTTTTCACACAAACGTCCTGACGGAAGCAGCTGCTTTTCCATATTGGATGAATACGACATGTTTTATATGGCTGCAGGTGAAAACATTGCATATGGCAGTTCGACTGCAGAAGGTGTTGTAGAGCAGTGGATGAACTCAGCAGGTCACAGGGATAATATCATGAATCCAAACTACAGCATTTTAGGTGTCGGATACTACAAAACAGATGAAACAAATTACTGCTGGACACAGCTGTTTATAGCATTATAAGTTCAAAGCTCTGCTTTTAATAAGCAGAGGTCGGGAATATCCTCTATGTTGATATATTTATCAATATATCAAAAACTCAGCACGCATGTGCTGAGTTTTTTGATTTGTATTTTAATCAAGAAAGTCTGATATCTGATCAAGACTTCTGACAGTTTTGTATATAAATCTGCTTATTTGTTCATCCGGTTCAGTCTGATCAGGAACCATAATTACTTTGCAGCCTGCTTTATAGGCTGATATAATGCCGTTTGGAGCATCCTCCACAGCAAAACACTCGGAAGGTTCATATCCAAGCTCTCTGCAGGCATATGTATAAATATCAGGTGCCGGTTTCCCTTCTTTGACCATTACTGCGCTTATAAGCTTGTGAAAATAATTTATAATTCCTGTCTGAGAAAGATACTGCTTTGTCCTTTCAGGATCTGTTGCCGTTGCAACAGCAGCTGTTATTCCTCTTCTGTTTAATTCTTCGAGTATCTCCACCGCACCCGGCTTCAGCTCTATCCCTGCTTTATCCAGATGCTCCTTCATAAGTTCCTTTCTTCTGTCTCTGACTGCAAAATAATCGAAGTCCTCACCGTACCATTCTTTAAATTTTAACGGAGCAAACGGTCTTCCAAGACTCCTTATGGATAAAACCTGTTCATCTGTCATTTTGTATCCGAAGTCTGCCATTGCTTTTGGCCAGAAGATCCTGTAATATTTTTCTGTATCAATTAACGTTCCATCCATATCAAAAATTACTGCTTTGATCATTTATTTCTTCCTTTCTAAAAAATATATATTTTTCTTCAAAGCTCTGCTTTTAACAAGCAGAGGCGGGGGATATTCTCTGTGTTGTTATGGATAATAATATCATTAAGGCAGAACAAATCTTTATATCTCAGATATTTAATTCTCTGTATCATTACCGATATATATTGCATAGATACAAATACTGTTTATGTATCAAAAAGGGATACAGGGGGTTTATATATGTGGAACGATAATGAAAAAAAAATACTTGAAATAGAAGATAACTTATATCTCGAAAAAAACAATTATCCGGTCAAATGTCCGGTATGCGGCAAAAATGACGGTCACCTGTTTTATTATGAGCATGGAGCTGCTGTAAACAAAGGCGGAAAATGGATCTGGTGCAGTTCATGCTTAAAATGTTCACACGCGTATGCATCAATTCCTGAATGGTGGGAAAATCCGGACTTTATTGATTCAGAAAGACTTTCCGCCGTTCCTGACTATCTTGAATCAAATAAAGAAAAAATAGACGAATGGTTAAATAAACTTATGAGCTCATCTACGGTATAATAAATTACCATGCCTTAATAACCTTAAATCAGCCGAAAATGTATAAAGCATTTTCGGCTGATTTATTTTTATAACTTTATCTTGACGCACTGAATGTATATCCGGAAGTGGACTGTATCTGCCTGCTTTCAAGCTTGTACTGCCCTGTAAGATCGAACATTTCCTCACCTTCGAAATATTCTATCCAGTCTGCTCCCTTAAGGCTGAATGAAAGATCATCCTTTCTGAGCTTGCCTGTCATATTGAAACTGCCTCCTGAAACAGTATTTCCTTCTTCATCCTTAACTGAAGGGAAAGTAAATACTGCTGTAAGACTGCCGTTGTCATCCTGTCCGGAAATATTCAGAGAAAAATCTGACTTGCCGTTTATTCCATAGTATGAACCATTCCAGATTCCGGTCAGATCTGCCCTTTCAACAGTCTGCGAGGAATAGCTTACATACTTGCAGTTCCACAAATCTTCTTCTTCGCTATAGTCATATGATACAGAAGCATCTGCTTTAATAAGAACTCCGTCAATATCATACTCAAATCTGCAGTCTGCGTTATAATGATATCCCTGAAGCGTTGTCTCACTGCCTGTTATTTCAAAATTTTTGATATTTTCTGGCTTCATTGAAATATTCTGCTCGGAATAGTAGCCGCCTACTGTCAGCGGACTTGCACAGATATCCTCGATAAGCTTTTCATTTTTTATGGCAGGAGCCTGTCCTTCAAGATAAACCGGTTCAACTTCTTTTAAAGTTTCGAAATTGTCCATTTTCCAACCGTTATCATATTCATATTTTATGTGAACAGGTACAGCCACCCTCATCAGATCGGTTTTTAATGATACTGTAGCATATACGTCATCAGTTCCTGATTTTATACTGGATTTACGTTTAGTTATCTGAAATCCTACCAGTGAGGATCTGCTTATCTGCCATTGATAATTTCCGCTGCCTACAGATACATTCTGTCCGTAAATACTGCGGATAATTGATTTTTCATTCATACAGTTTATCGGAACCGACTTCCATGAGCCTGTATTGTCTTTGGAAATATTATTAAGCTTCCAGTCCTTGCCGTTGGAGCCTTCTGCTGTAAGATAAAAGAACCGTGTAAATTCACTTTCTTCATCTTCTGAAATTACAGTACACCATATTTCTTCATTTTCTTCTTTTCTGTCAGTCTCACGGTCATCAATGCTGACACTTTTAATTTTTTCGGTACTGTAATTTTCGCTGTAATATTTTTTTTGAATAAAATCCTGAATCTGAACATTATCGACCTCTTTGCTGCAGGAAGATACCGATAATATCACAGAAGAAAGGATCATCATATATAAAGCTGTCCTTGACTTCATTTTTATATCACCCCAATAATTTTTTATCTGTTGTCTACTTTTTCAGGATTCATATCATGACGAAGAAGCCTGTGAAAAGCGAATTTTTCCCATTTTGTTCCTTTTTTTCCGTAATTGCAGTACGGATCTATCGAAATTCCTCCCCTTGGAGTAAACTTACCCCAGACTTCAATATATTTCGGATCCATAAGCTTAATAAGATCTTTCATAATTATATTTACACAGTCCTCATGAAAATCTCCATGATTTCTGAAGCTGAAAAGATAAAGCTTCAGAGATTTGCTCTCCACCATTTTTTTATCCGGAATATATGAAATATATATTGTTGCAAAGTCCGGCTGTCCTGTGATCGGACAAAGACTGGTAAATTCCGGACAGTTGAATTTTACAAAATAGTCATTTTCCTGATGCTTGTTTATAAATGTTTCAAGCATATCAGGTGCATAATTATCAGGATAGCTTACTTTTTTATTTCCAAGCAAAGTAAGATCCTTTGTTTCATTTTTAGTTCTCATATATTTTATCTTCCTGTATTATTTAAATAAAATAGGGTCCTTTATCCCGTTTTCCTCAAATGCCTTCTGTCTGTCAATACATGTACCGCATTTTCCGCACGGAACATCTCCGCCCTCATAGCAGCTCCATGTGAGCTCGTATGGTACTTTTAATTCGATTCCCTTTTTTACGACATCTGCTTTTGTCATTTCAACAAAAGGTGCTTTAATAGTAAGTACTCCGCCGCTGCCGAGAAATATTGCCCTGTTCATGGACTCATTAAATTCACTGCTGCAGTCAGGATACGCATTTCCTGCAGCATCATCACTGTGTGCACCATAATATATCACGTCACATCCCTTTGACAATGCTATACTTGCAGCTGATGATAAAAACAAGCCGTTTCTGAACGGAACATAAGTTGATACAGTTGAGTTTTCAGTTTCGCTCAGCTGTGAAGCATATGAACCGTGAGGTATCTCATCTTCAGAGCCTTCAAGAAGTGAACATGTGCTGTATTCAAAAATCTTTTTCAGATCCAGAGTTAACAGTTCCACTCCATAGTATGCTGCAACTTTTTTTGCAGCTTCCATTTCCTTTTTATGCTTTTGTCCGTAAAAAACGGAAAGAGCTGTGACATTTTCTTTTCCATATTCATTCACTGCCATGGCAAGACAGGTTGAACTGTCAAGTCCCCCGCTGAAAAGTACCAGTGCTTTCATATCTTTCATCCTTATCTGCATTTGTTAAAAAGCTGATTCTGCAGAAGCATATCAGTTTTGAATCTTCCTCTGAGAGTACTTGTTGAGGTTCTGGAACCCGGCTTTTTTATTCCTCTTGCTGTCATACAGCTGTGACTGCCTTCGATGAGAACTGCCACATCTTTTGAACCGGTTATTTTCTGAACTATATATGCAATATCAGAACCTATTCTTTCCTGAAGCTGAAGCCTCTTTCCGACCATATCGGCAATTCTTGCAAGCTTGCTGATACCGATAACTCTGTCCTTCGGAACATAAGCAATTGAAACCTTCATATCGTACATAAGTGCCATATGATGCTCACAGTAGCTGAAAATTTCAATGTCCTTTACAAGAACCATATCCTGATCAGATGCTGCAGTGTCAAGAGCGAATGTTTTATCAAACATCTCTGCAAGTTCATCATTTGAATAATTCATTCCCTCAAAAACTTTTTCATACATTTTTGCAACACGTCTCGGTGTATCAACAAGTCCTTCCCTGTCAGGATCATCACCAAGTGCAATGATTATTCCTCTAATGTGTTCTTTTATTGCTT
The DNA here is from genome assembly GCA_045628605.1 of Oscillospiraceae bacterium. Lineage (GTDB taxonomy): Bacteria > Bacillota > Clostridia > Oscillospirales > Ruminococcaceae > HUN007. Next base: position 27,276 of record JAZQPR010000281.1, on the reverse strand, counting down.
CTGTATCTATAGCCACAGCATTTACACTCCTTTTTTATTCGGATCCCAGATAATCTTGTGGATCTGCAGCTGCAAGTTTATATCAGTCATCTTATTTGCCTTCATAAATTCAACTATCTGCTCAGGCTCTATTCTTCCGAAAACAGGACTCAGATACACATGGCATCCGGAAGCAAGATCAAACTTTTCAATTATCTGCTTTGCCCTTTCCAGGTCGTTTGTATCTGAAACAACAAATTTAACAGTATCGCACGATGAAACCCTGCTGAAATTCAAAAGAAACATTCTGTCTTCCATTCCGCTTCCGGGAAGCTTATAGTCAACAGTAAATGAAGGTCTGTTTTCTATATCAAAAAATGCAGAAATGTCAGCACTTCCGTTCGTCTCGATTTCAACTCGGAGATTTTTGTCAAGTGCAAGTCTTTCAAGAAGAATTCTGATATTTTCCTGAATAAGAGGTTCTCCTCCTGTCAGAGTAACATTTCTGACACCCTGTGATTTTATATAATTGTAGATCTGTTCCTCATCAAGTAATTCAAACGGCTTTGTAAGATTATTTGCCCAGGTCGTATCACAGAACGAGCAGTTGAGATTGCATCCGCAAAACCTTATAAAAACTGCAAGCTGTCCTGCAAAAACACCTTCGCCGTTGATGCTGAGAAATTTTTCAGCAATGTTGTAAAACAAATTACATTTCCTCCTTTTCACTGTACTGAGCACAGTTGTCCGGAGTTTCATATACTTCAACCGAAGAAATATTCAAACCTCTGTTTTTAAGAATATCGTAAAAATATTTTGCCAGATTTTCCGCAGTTGGTCTTAAATCAAGGGAAATGATCTTAAAATCATTTTTTATAAGCATATCAAAAAGTTCATCCTGAAGAGAACCTTTTTCTATTATCAGAGCATGATCAAGAGCTTCCGTCTCTTCTCTGAGAATATGCTTAAAATCTTTAAAATCAATAAGCATGCCCTTCTGAACACCGTCTGTTATCAGTTCATCTGAAAAAACATATGCAACGACACGCCAGCGATGTCCGTGAATATTTTTGCATTTTCCTTCATATCCGCTTAAAAAGTGAGCGCTGTCAAATGACGACTCTGTTTTAAGTCTGTACAAGGCTACCACACCTTTCGGTAATTTTAAAAAGAGCAGACAGCATACACCGTCCGCTCCGATAACCGACAATAAAAACACATTAAAAACAATGATCAATGCTTTTACTTTAGTCCTGGTTTTTTTTAGAGACAGGATGGCAACTAACGAACTGTCTGTGTATAATATACAACTATTAAATATTATAGCACATCTCAAAATAATTTGTCAATCTGAAAACAATGTGTTTTCACAAATTTTATTCAAAGCTCTGTGTTGTTATATAATTATGTGCAGGATATACTATCATGAAGCATAACGTATCGTGATTATATATTTAAAAAAAGACTTGACAATATATTACTTTTTATGATATAATATATTTCGTAATTGTCACATATAATGGGGTATAGCCAAGCGGTAAGGCAACGGACTTTGACTCCGTCACTCGTGGGTTCAAATCCCGCTACCCCAACCACAGAACACCACTATTTATAGGGGTGTTTTTTATTTATACCTATACTGTTAATTAGATTATCGTAACGTTTAAACAGTATAAAACAACAAAGAAGAAATGTATATAAAATTATTCAGAAAGCGATGACTTCAAAATGAAATTTAAAGATTATACCGGCGAATTAAACGATCACAAAGATTATTTAAACATTTTAAATTTACTGAGTGCAAAATGTGACTATATAGAGATCGTTCTTCTTGACCGGAGAAAAAGCAATGAATTAGTGGATAAATTTAAAAATGATGTTCTCGAAGTTAAAAAAGTCAAAAAATGGTGGGGCACTGAATTAATGTGCAGCGAACCATGTAATTATTTATATAAAATAAAATGCACGAAAGAGTTGTTTGCATATTTATCTGAGTTTGAAACATTCTGCAAATATTACAAATACGGTGCTAACGAAAAAACCCTTGAAAAAGGTGAATATTCTGAACAGACAGATTTCGGAATAGATGATATTGCTTTTTATGACAGTAAAGGCACTGTTTTTTTGCTTACAACAACTCATGAAGGTTCTGTCTATATCAACGAAGAGCTTTTACAATAAAAACTTAAAAAATAACAGACGTTTCAAAAAATCACCTGAAACGTCTGTTTTTTTATTTTTATGTTTTGGATCTGTAAATTCTGAAATTTTAATTATCTGATGAAAATAAAACTGTCAGACAATTTTTCTTACAGAATCTTTGATAACTACTTTTCCAAGTACTATTTTTCTTCCAGCTTTGAAATTTTTGTTTTCAAGCTTTTTAACCATCGTTTCAGCAGTTTCCTCAGCCATCCACTTGATATTGACTTCAACTGTTGTGATAGGAGGATCGCAGACATCTGACATAATAAAGTTGTCAAAGCCGACTACTGATACATCCTCAGGAACTCTGTATCCTCTGGATTTCAGGATCTGAATAAGTTTAAAAGCTGTTTCATCACAGTTGCAGACAAAAGCTGTAGGCATCTTGTCAGGAAGATCAAATTCTCTCAGTGTAAGACCGGATTCATCCCTGTCATCGATAGCCGGTGGAATTCTATCCGCCGTCTGATAAATATCATTTTCAAGAAGAGCCTTCACATAGCCGAGATATCTGTCCTGAATACTGCTTGTAGCATTTACCTTTCCAAGAAACCAGATATCACGATGTCCGCTTTCGATGAGATAATCTGTCAGAAGATACATCCCATAGTAATTGTCAGTAACAATAGAATCCACATTGCAGTGCTTGTCATAAAAGTCAAGGAAAATCACAGGGATTTCGAGATTTGAAAGCATTTCGATGTAGGATTTTTTGATTTGTCCGAGAATGATCAGTCCGCTTACTTTGTTTTCCGAAACTATTTTTGGAAGAAGACATTTTCTTTCATCTTCTCTTGAAAGCGTTTCGTTGATAGCGAAAAGATTTTTCTTCAGAAGCTCTTTGGAAGTTTCCTGACACAGCCTCCAGTAAAAGGTACCTTTTTCACCAACATATCGTTCGGATATTACGATGCCGATGTTTCGGTTCGCAACTTTTCCGACGATCTTTTCGTTCACAGAATATTTGTACCCAAGCTCATCTGCAAACTTCTTGATCTGAGAACGCAGTTCGGGACTAACCCCTTCCCTGTCATTCAATGCGTTCGAAACTGAAACGACACTGACGTTCAGTCTCTCAGCAATGTCGATCATTCTGATTGTTTTTTTCATAATGCGACACTCCTGCCTATTAATACAAAATGTTTAAAAAATGTATTGCCAAATAACCATTTTATATTATAGCATAAAGGAAACCGAAAATAAATACTTTTCTTAACTTTTACTTAAATTTTATAAAAAAATCAAAATTATAACCAAAAACAAGAAAACAGAAGCAGTAATCACATAAAATACTGCTTCTGTTTCTTTTTACAATACTTAAAAAAATAATTTCAAAGCTCTGCGTTGTTCTAATAAAGAAAATCAATATCTGAAATTTCCAAATGTCGGACCTGACTGAACATATGCTCTTCTGCCGGAATCGACTCTGACATCAACGCCGCTGTTTCTTTCATAAGGCTGAATAATTACCTTGCATCCCGGAACGGTATAGTCAAACATATATGATTCACCGGAAGACTGTCCTAAAAACGTCTTCCATGAAACATCTGTCTTGAGCTGCGGCTCAGGTCCTGTGAATGCAACCATTGCATCAGGGTCTACCTTGCACGGAGTATCCATAACTATCGGGTTTCCGTTTGTAAGGATAGCTACCTGAGCATCAGGTCCGTTTCCGGTAAGCTTTGTTGTACAGAAGCCTTTCTGTGAAATGACACCGCATCCAAGAAATGCAAGCTCATATTTGCATGAATCAGTAAAAGCAAGGAGATCCTCACTTTCTACATATATCGTTTCGCCCGGATTTAAAGCAACAACAGTAACATGCTGAGCCTGACATGCATAGTATACTTCTGAAGGACCGTTGGAAAGCACTCTCATAAGCGGGATGTTTTCACCGGTGAGACGTCTTGCCATCTGTCCCATAAATCCCTGAAATCCGCCTTCAGGTCCAAGTACAACCTTATCAAATTTTACGTCTCCGTAATAACCTATCATAGCACCTTTTTTGGCAAATAACACTCCCTGTCCGTCGCATTCCACTGACAGTGTAAGTTCATTTATTGATCTTAAATTAAGCATAAAAACTGTTCCTCTCTTTCATTAATCACTAACTTCTATTCCATATCTGTTGCAAAGACCTTCAAGGTCATCATCTGTACCCATCCCGACAGGATTGAATTTCCATTCACCGTTTCTCATATACATCTCACCGACCACCATAGATACTACTTCTCTGTAATAATCTGTGAGTTCATATCTGAAAAGCTCTTTTCCGCTTGAAATATCAGTGATCCTAATATAAGCATTTTTTATCCCGCTGAAATTATATCTGTTCTTTTTAGCCTCGTTTATGGTAAGTACAAATGCTATTTTGGAAATCTGTCTGCTGACATTATTCAGCGACACATCTATCTGTTCACAGTCAGGTCCGAAATCATTTCCCGAATCCGCTTCACCCCTGTGAATTACAGATGCATCAGGACTTCTCAGCTGACCATAATAAACTATCCATGAATCATCCGGTACTTTCTCTGTTTCATTAAGCAAAAAAGCCTCCAGATCCATATCATATTCAACCGGAACCGCCATATCCCAGCCTATTCCGACGCGAAGTCTGTTTACGCCAGGATGATTTTTAGAAATACTGTACTTTTCTCCCTTTTTCAGCAGTTTATTTGCAGCAGGAAGCGGAAGACGCTTTCTTTTTGGTACAGCAGGCTGAGCCGGAGGTGTCGGAGCCGCACTTCGCGACGGTGGAGCTGCATTTTGATTTGGCTGTGCCGGAGCATTTGACTGATTCGGCATGCCGTATCGATTTCCGGATGTATTCTGCTGATTATTTGAAGCAGTGTTATTCTGACTGCCGCCGGAAGTATTTCTGAAAGGACTGTTCTGAACATAAGGATTTTGTGAGGTACTCTGACCGTTGCTGTTATACTGTCCCTGATTATTGTTTCCGTACTGACTGTTTTGTCCGTAGTTATTGTTATTATACTGTCCGGGATGTCCCTGGTTATTGTTTCCGTACTGATTATTCTGTCCGTAATTATTGCTGTTATACTGTCCGGGATGTCCCTGGTTGTTGTTTCCGTACTGTCCGTTTTGTCCGTAGTTATTATTTGACTGAATATTGCACGACGGATCATTTGCACTGTGATGATTGAATCTGCTGTCATACTGCTGATACTGAATCGGTTTTCTTGCAAGTGAATCAGTTGAAATATTGCCGATAGCGATCGCATCACAAATTCTGTTTTGATTCTGAGAAAAATCATCGGATCTGACAGGCGTCGCACTGACTCTGTTTTCGATTTTTATCACACGAATTCTCCTTTTTTATTATTTCTTTTTTCAACACTAAGATCAATAAAAAGCGTTATTGCAACAGCTCTTTTGTACTATTTTATCACTTTTTCTTTGTTTTGTCTACCGGATTTATAACTGAAACTTTAGAAACGTTTAATAATCTAAAATACATTTTCGCACTTCTGTTGATTTTAAAAGAACTTTGAATAATGAATATTTTACATAAATTTTACATGCATTTACTTCTATATTATTATGTGATAATGTATAATTGATTTATATGATGCCAAAATAGAAAATTCTTATTCTCTTTGACATTTTATTGTTAAAAATCAAAGTAAAAAAGGACGTGAAATATCATAATTTTCTGTATTGAAGATGATTCCGGAATAAGAGAACTTATACTTTACACATTATCTGCATCCGGATTTAAAACAAAAGGGTTCATGAATGCAGCAGATTTCTGGGAAGAATTAAAACATTCCAGACCTAAACTGATTATCCTTGATATTATGCTTCCTGATGAAGATGGAATATCTGTACTAAAAAAACTGCGTTCCGATATTTCAACTTCTGATATTCCTGTTATTCTTGCATCAGCCAGAGGACAGGAATATGACAAGGTTATCGGACTTGATATGGGTGCTGATGATTATCTTGCGAAACCATTCGGCATGATGGAAATGATATCACGTGTACGTGCAGTACTGAGAAGAAGCATACCTCATAACAAGGAGATCATAAAAGCAGGCGGACTGATGATAGATGTTGCCTGCCATAAGGTATTTATTAACGAAGTGGAAACAGTACTGACTCTCAAAGAGTTCGATCTGCTTGTTTTGCTTACTGAAAACCCTGGTAAGGTATTTACAAGAGACGGTCTTCTCGAACAAATCTGGGGAATAAATTTTGCAGGTGAAACCAGAACAGTCGACGTACATATCGGAACTCTCAGAACCAAGCTTGGAGATTACGGAAAACATATAGAAACTATTCGCGGTGTCGGATACAAATTTGAGGCACAGATATGAAAAAGCAGATTTTTAATTCGATTTGTTTTGCAGGAATTGCAGTTTTGATAGCATCATTCGTTTTGATAATGAGTGTTTTATACGACTATTTTTCAAACATCCAGATGAAGCAGCTCAAAATGGAAACAGAACTTGCCGCAAAAGCAGTTGAAAAACTTGGTGTAGATTATCTGGATTCTATTTCTGACGGAGATTACCGAATAACATATATTTCTGAAGACGGAACTGTAATTTTTGATAATAAGGCTTTAAGCGGAACAATGGAAAATCACCTTGAACGTGAAGAAATTCAAAATGCGATCAAGTATGGCTTTGGAGAAAGCACACGATATTCCACCACTCTTACTGAAATGCAGCTTTACTGTGCACAAAAACTAAGCGACAATTCCATCATCAGGTTTTCTGCTGCACATTTGTCCTGGTGGGCACTCATCGTCAGTATGATGCAGCCGATTATAATTGTAATATTTATCGCGATCGTGATTTCTCTGTTTCTGGCTTTCAGACTTTCATTGCGTATTGTAAAACCTCTTAATGAAATTGATCTTGAAGATTCGGAGCCTAAGAAAGGATATGAAGAGATCACTCCTTTGCTTGAAAGGATAGCCTCTCAGAAAAATCAGCTTCAGGTTCAGAAAGATGAACTTAACAGAAAAAAAAAGGAATTTGAAACTGCGACAAACGGTATGAGCGAAGGAATAATTCTTTTGAAGGAAACAGGAATGATCCTGAGTATAAATAAAGCTGCTGAAAAAATACTCAGCATATCTGATTATTCAGTAGGAAAGGATCTTCTTATATTTAACAGCTCTTCAGAAATCCACGAATTAATAACTAATGCTGCTAAAGGAAAACACACAGAGAAAACTATTTCTATAAACAAAAAAAATTATCAGATCAATGCAAGTCCGATTATTACGAATGAAACAGTTGTAGGTATAGCACTTATACTGTTTGATATAACAGAAAAAGAAAAAGCTGAAAGCGCACGCCGCGAATTTACAGCAAATGTATCCCACGAGCTGAAAACACCACTTCAGAATATTTCAGGATGTGCAGAGCTTTTGTACAGCGGAATGGTAAAAAATGAAGATATTTCACACTTCGCTGAAAAAATCTATCTTGAATCAATGCGAATGATAACACTTATTGATGATATTATTAAGCTGTCTCATCTGGATGAGAATGACAGTCCGTATACTTTTGAGGAAGTTGATCTGCTTGATATAGCAGACAATACTGTACGAAGCCTGAATTTCTCTGCTGAAAAAAATAATGTCTCCATAAATGTAAATGGAAACAGTATAACTGTAAAAGGAATACCGCAGCTTATTTCAGAAATAATTTATAATCTTTGCGACAACGCCATAAAGTACAATAAAGACGGCGGAAAAGTGAAAATAGATATTTCAAAAAACGAAACAGGTGCAGTTTTGTCAGTGTCTGATAACGGGATAGGTATCTCCGGGGATGAACAGGACAGAATTTTTGAACGCTTCTATCGGGTTGACAAAAGCCATTCAAAAAAAGTAGGAGGAACAGGACTTGGACTTTCTATCGTAAAACATGCAGTCCTTATTCATCATGCTAAAATTGAAGTGAACAGCGAAATTGATAAAGGTACCGAAATCAGAGTGATATTCCCGAAAGAACAGCAGTAAAACGTTTTTACATGAATTTTACAAAAGAATGATAATTAAATTGATGTCCGTCTGTTATTCTTATAGACAAATGATAAGGAGTTGAAATAACAGATGGACATTTTTGATATTCTGAATATGATAGGCGGTCTGTGTCTTTTTCTTTTCGGTATGAATCTTATGGGACAGGCGCTTGAACGAAGGGCAGGCGGAAAGCTGCATTCTATTCTTTCCAAAATGACAACAAACAAAATTGCCGGATTTATGACCGGATGCGGTGTTACTGCAGTTATACAGAGTTCATCGGCTACAACCGTTATCGTAGTCGGATTTGTAAACTCAGGTATTATGACCCTGCATCAGGCTGTAAACGTAATTATGGGTGCAAATGTCGGAACAACGATCACAGGATGGATCCTCTCACTTGGCGGTATCAGCGGAAACAGCATCTGGGTCCGCATGCTGAAACCGACATCGTTTACTCCTGTACTTGCATTGATAGGCATTATTTATTATATGTTTCTGAAAAATGAAAAAAAGAAGGATACGGGTATGATCCTTCTGGGCTTTGCAACCCTTATGTTCGGGATGGAAACTATGACAAATGCTGTTTCCGGACTTGGTGATAATCCCGCTTTCAGAAATATTTTCATTATGTTTCAGAATCCTATCCTTGGTCTCCTTGCAGGTGCTTTTCTTACTGCAGTTATTCAGTCAAGTTCCGCATCAGTAGGAATTCTCCAGGCTCTTGCTGCAACAGGTGCTGTATCATATGGAGCAGCCATTCCGATAGTAATGGGTGATGCTATAGGTACCTGCGTAACAGCGATGCTTTCAAGCGTTGGTACTAAACGAGATGCCAAGCGTGCTGCCGTGGTACATCTTTCATTTAATATAATCGGTGCTGTTTTCTGGATTTTGATCTATTCAGTCATAAGATCGATATTTGCACCTGCAATTCTGAATGAATCTGCATCACTTGTTGGTATAGCAATTGTAAATACTGCTTTTAAGGTACTTTCAACCTTACTTCTTCTTCCGGCATCTTCTCTGCTTGAAAAGCTTGCAAAAAAAATAGTTCCTGACGGAGCTTCAGAAGAAGAAAACAATCGTCTTGATGAACGACTTATTGCAACACCTCCCCTTGCAATAAAGCAAAGCGAAATCGTTGCACTTGAAATGGCAACAGCAGCTGCTGAATCAATTAAAAGTGCTATTTCTTCTGTTACACGATATTCTGCAAAAGAAGCTGAAGAAATCAGAAAAAAAGAAGAGCAGTGTGATAAATTTGAAGATATGCTCGGAACATATCTGGTTAAGATAGGCTCCAGAAAGCTTGATACAAATGAAAGTAAATCCACAACTGCACTTTTAAAGATGATCGGTGACTTTGAAAGAATATCAGATCATGCAGTCAATATTCTGGAATCGGCAGAAGAACTTCGAAACAAGCGACTGACCTTGACCGAAGAAGCGCTCAGAGAATATGAAATTATCGCCTCTGCTGTAAATGAAGTTACAGAGCTTTCTTTCAGAGCTTTTTCAGAACAAAATATTGATGCTGCACAAAAGGTGGAACCGCTTGAACAGGTCATCGACAACCTTAAGGAAGATCTGCGTACAAAGCATATTCTTCGTATGCAGGAGGGAAAATGTACAGCTGAAGTCGGATTTGTCTGGGCTGATCTTCTGACCAACTTTGAAAGAGTAAGCGATCATTGTTCAAATATCGCCGGATGTATACTTGAGTCCCCAAAAAGCAGTAATATGAATCTTCACAAATGTCTTGATCAGTACAGAAAAAGCAATGAAAACTTCAGTAACATATTTAATGAATACCAGAAAAAATACAGTGTTACATGACAGCTTCCCTTCAGGTATAATGAAATTTGAAAAAACTCTTCCGGGCGTATGCAGCTTTTTTAACAGCATCTGCTGTTAAAACGTAAGCAGTATTACCGGTATATCACTTTTTTGAAACAAAAAAATATATAAATACAGCCGTCAACTTTTGGTTTTTCCATAACTTGACGGCTCTTTTCAGCAGCATTCACCCTGAAAAAGAGAATTTGACATTTAAAAGCTAAAAATTATTTAAAATATATACAAATTTAAAATAATGTGGTATAATTAAAACTAATAGCGCAAATTTTATTAAGGAGTTTATTATTATATGACATCTCTCAGCAAATTTGAAAATATAAAAAATCTTATCGGAAATACACCTCTGATCAAAATCAATTTCAAGTATAAAGGAGAACTCCGCTCAATTTTCGCAAAAGCAGAGTACTACAATTTTTCAGGAAGCATCAAAGACCGTGTAGCTTACTTCATCATGAAAAAAGCCTACGAAGAAGGTACCATCAAACCCGGAGACACTGTAGTTGAAGCAACAAGCGGAAACACCGGCATCGCATTTTCAGCGATCAGCAGAAACTTAGGACATCCTGTAAAAATATTTATGCCGGACTGGATGAGTAAAGAAAGAATAAATATGATGGAGTCTTACGGTGCAGAGGTCGTACTCGTTTCAAAAGAACAGGGCGGATTTTTAGGATCCATTGCCATGGCTGAAGAACTTGGAAAACAGGATAATGTATTTCTTCCAAGACAATTCTCAAATGAAGATAACTGCCGCGCACATTTTGAAATGACAGGCGAAGAGATCTCATCACAGTTAAAACAGCTCGGACTTACTGCAGACGCATTTATCGCAGGAGTAGGAACAGGCGGAACTGTTATGGGAATCGGCAGAAGACTCAGAAAAGACAATCCTTCCTGCGGAATATATCCGCTTGAACCTCTCAACTCACCTACCCTTTCAACCGGGTATAAAGTTGGAAAGCACAAAATTGCAGGAATATCTGATGAATTTATTCCTGACATCATGAAGCTGAGTGAATGTACGTCAGTAGTATCTGTAGACGATACTGATTCAATAATCATGGCACAAAAACTTGCATCCGAACTCGGAATAGGTGTCGGAATTTCCTCAGGAGCCAATTTCCTCGGTGCAGTTTTAGCAGGCAATTCAATAGGCGGCGACAAAACCATCTGTACTGTTTTTGCTGATGACAACAAAAAATATTTATCAACTGACTACTCACAAAAACAGACATCAGCCGAAGGATATCTTACAAATGACATTGAACTTATTGATGTACAGTCGATAAGATAATACATATTTATTATTAACGGGAAACGGGGGGGGCTGAATATGGACAATACTCAGAATATTTATAGTGAACTGATCCTTGAAAGAAATTTTAATAATTATCAGACCGATCCTTCAGCGTTCGAAAATATTTTTCAGAAAAATCTTCCGGCAATACGAAAACATCACCCGGAAATATATCTGAAGGTCAAAGATTTTTACAGCTGGATAACTGATTTTGCAGCATACAGAGAGCAGCTGATAAATAAAAATATTACTGTTCTTGCAGGAAAAAAGCAAACCGGCAAAACCTCTTTTTTCAATACCGTATTTGGAAAACAAATTTTTCCTTCCGGACTTAAAGGAAGCTTTTCTGCATACTGTGCGTTCAAGAATTTGAATGAAACAAAAGCGGTCACAGCCTTTGAAAGGCTGATCTCAATCGATAACGAAAGTTTCTTTCAGCTTTTTTCAGAAAACGAAAATTCCGCTGTTTCTGAAAAACTTTTTAAAAGTATTATGACTTTTTCAGAATCAACCGGACTTAAGCATATTACATTTCTCGATCTGGAAGGATACCGCAAAACGACAGACAAAACCTTCTCCGATACTGACAGCTCCGATCTGCTGGTTCAGAAAATCAACCGCTGCAGCAGTCTGATATGGTTTGCTGACATTGATCCAAATTCATTGTCTATATCAGATGATGACATTGAAGTTTTAAAGACAGTCAGAGCGGATATTCCTAAAATAATAGTGATCAGCAAAGCTGACATATATCCGCCGGCTGCTTTTAATGAAATATTCGAAAAAACGAAGAAAATACTTTTTGCCAGAAAAATAAAAAATCTTGATGTTCTCTCTTATTCAAGCACTCAGCCTGAAAAATTTGACAAGTACAAAATACTTGCATATCTTGACAGATGGGATCATCAGACAGAACGCCTTCCGTTTGCAGAAATGTTTTCTTCGCTGTTTGCTTATTCTCCGGATGAGACTGCCTGTGAAAAGAATCTTTCAGAAATTATTCCGGAACTTGAATCCTTAGGTGACAGAATTTATTCTGTACCAAATGCGTTCAGAACAGACAGTGACAGTCACGGCTTTGTTCCTGTAGACTCAATGCAGGGAGAGAATGTTCCAAAGTCCGGTCCTTCCTTTAAAAGTCCGGATTCCCCTAAATTCAAAACCGGAAATATGCCTGTGACAAATCCCGAAAAACTGTTCAGAAACTACAACAGTGCAAATACTGTCAACATGACTTCATATGAGCAGTATACAGATTATGTTTCTTCACTGATAATGGAAAATATGAATCATATTACACCTGTTATAACAGATAATAAAAACAGCAGTGAATATAAAAAAGAAATTACAGGTATCATTTCAGAATACTTTAAAATACTCTCAGACAGCAGAACATCCAATACTGTTGAAAACAGTTCAGAAACGTCTGAAGTAAACAAAGATGATTCTGAAAAAACATCACGTCGTTCCAGAAGATCAAGATCAGACAGTGAACAGCAAAAATCAGGTTCTCTTTTCAGAAAAGATAGAAATAAATGATCATTTTCTTAAATTTATTCACTGATTCATAAATATAAGGGAGGGGTATAAATGCCAATTTCACGTGATCTATTCGGAGGAAAAAATATACAGCCGGAAACCGCATCAAAAGACGCAGATGCAATTGTACAGGATACACCGGTAAAAAAAGAACCTGTTTACAGTATTTTTTCAGGAAGCGTACAGCATGGTGCACCAATAAAGGAACATCCGCTAGAAAAGGCTGATGAAAGCTTTAAAAGTCTCTATTATGACTTTTTATATCTTACAGCTCAGTATGAAAGTACAGACACTGAGGACAAAATCAGTTTTATCAAAAGAATTATGGACGGAACAAATGCCGTAACACTTATATCCGACCATATCAAGGAATCCGGAAGTCTTTCGACAGAATCAGCTGCTGCATTTACAAAAAGCTGCATTCAGTATAAGCTCCAGTACACTTTTTTCATGGACTGTCTGCTTATCGCATGCTCAGGAGGAAGCATAAACCAGAAACAGGCAGGATATCTGACAGAAGCAGCCGCAGCACTTTCACTTGAAAAAGAAGAAGTACGGGTTCTCTGCGGATATGCTGCTGCTATCCTTGAACAGAATACTGAAAAATATGAAGCAGCAAATAAAAAGGACGTCTTTGGTCTGTACAGACATATTCTGTGCTATACAAAAAAATTCATATGCGGTGCACTTGCAGACACATCAAACTGTCTTCATCTGTTTTCACTTGCACATGAAAAAATCGATCCTAAAAAAATTCTTGCTGTCAGTGAATCTTCAACTTACAACAGCTGTGAAATATTCAGAGAAAAAATTATTTTTGAAAACCTGACCATAGATATGGGTTCTATGACACAGATCCATGATTTTCATATCGGATTTAACTGTGCAAAAAAAATAATCTTTTTAAACTGTGATTTTATAAACTGCGGCAGTCTCAGATTTCACGGATGCTATGACATAGAGATCAGGAATTCATCATTTGTAAATTTTGACAATGATGCCGTTTTCGATCTGAATCCTGACTGCAGACTTTCTCTTGAAGACTGCAGTTTAAAGAACTGCGGCTACGAATCCGTTTTTGCAAATGCAATAGGCGGAGTCATCAAAAGCACAAATCTCAACAGGATCGCATTTAAAAAATGCACATTCAACGGATGCTTTATCAAAGGCAGCTTCAAAGGCGGAATTATCAGCTTCAATAACATTGTGGAAGCTGAAGACTGCAAATTTAACGGCTGCAACAATGGTGCTTATCTTTTCTTCTCGAACAACGGAAGCTTCAAAGGCTCAGGAAATATTGCCACAGACAGCGCCGAGCTTCGTACATAAAAAAAACAGACCGGAAAATCAATCGATTGTTCCGGTCTTTGAATGGTATGAATATTATTCGAGAATAACTGTAAAAGGTCCGTCATTTGTAAGCGATACTTTCATGTCGGCACCGAATATGCCGTTTTCAACAACAGGAACCTTTTTCCTGCAAAGCTCCGTAAAGTACTCATACAGCATGTTAGCCTCATCAGGTCCTGCAGCACCTGTAAAATTTGGTCTGTTTCCTTTTCTGCAGTCAGCATACAGCGTAAACTGGGACACTATCAGCAGTTCTCCGTTTACATCCCCAAGTGAAAGATTGATTTTATCATTTTCATCTGAAAAAATTCTCAGATTGATCATTTTATTTGCCAGTCTCTCAGCATCTTCCTTTGTATCGCCTTTGCCTGCACCAAACAGAACAAGAAAACCTTTGCCGATCTTTCCGACAGTTTTTCCTTCCACACTGACACTTGCATCAAGGACTCTTTGAATAACGAGCTTTATATATGGTCACTCCTTTAAGGTTTTTGTTTTATTATAACAGATTTTATTATTTTCTTCAATGCTCTTTACGGATTATTTACATGGGGTAATCAGAATTTATTATATTCGGAGGATAAATATTATGAAACTTAAAAAAATAACTGCTGCTGTTCTTGCTGTATGTCTTGCAGCAGGCTGTGCAGGATGCAGCAAAAAAGACAGCAGTTCATCAAACGACAGTTCATCTGTAAAACCACAAACTGAAACATCTGCTGTTTCTGATGAATCAAAACCTGAAACAGAAGAAAATTCATTTGGAGAAGACGTACGTACCCTTGAATTTGAAGATCTCAACGATGGCGTATTTATGAATATCGGCGGATTTGATGTCAGTGTTGATGAGTATAAATATTATTTTGCATTTGCAAAATTCAATATGGATAAAGGCGATAATTCATACTGGGAAGATGATGAAAACAATTCAAAGATCGCTTCATTGAATCAGCAGACTCTCAATCAGCTTTTCAATGCATATACGATCTACAAACTCGCTGCTGACACCGGTGTTCAGCTGGATGAAAAGGAAACTGCTGACATTGATAATCTGATAAAAACATACAAACTGTACTACGAAGCATCATACAAGCAGACAAATGAAACCTTTGATGATTATCTGAAAAATACATGCTGTACAGAAGAGGTATTCAGAGAAACTCTTGTCAGAGAATCTCTTCAGAACAAAATAGTAAATAAACTTTACGGCGAGGATTTTAAGACAAACCATCTCAGCGATTACTACTGTGCAAATTATCTTCAGATCTCCCCTTCAATAAAATACGGAGTAGATGAAAATAACGAACCTACACATATGCCTACTGACTTTTACGAATATCTTGATCAGTATACATATACCGATGCTGAAAAAACTGCAGTAGATAAACTCAACGAAGCAAATCACAATAAGGACAAAGAAAAAATCAGAGAAGCGATCACTGAACTCGGAGCTGTAATAGTAGATCTTGCAAGAAACGGAACATCTTTTGGTGAACTTATGGACAAATACAGCATGGACGGAACACAGCCGGATTACTCCGGCGAGTACTCCGGTCAGTTTATCAAATCCTCCTCAATGCCTCAGGCTTTTTCAGAAGCGATCGAAGCTCTTGAAGACAATGGCGTAACTGATATGATGCAGGACGACTATCTCGGATACATTATCGGAAATAAACTTCCTTTTGATGAAGAAGTATTCGCATCACAGGCAGTTGATATCTTTATGAGCGATGAAAGCTACGAATATCAGGGACAATTTACATCACTTACCACAGAAACACAGAAAAAAATGACAATAACAATAAACAACAAATATGCTGATATCGACAGTTCATTTGCTTCACTTCCTACAGCATATGATACATCCGAGTCTGAATCAGAATCAGAAACAACTGAAGAAAATTAATTATTGCATATCTGCAGATATTATGCTAAAATAAAATAGCATAACAAGAAAAACATTTTTATTTAATGAAACCGGAGGAATCTGTTTTGAATCCAAGCATACAAAAAGAGATAGAACGCCGCAGAACTTTTGCGATTATTTCACACCCTGATGCCGGAAAGACAACACTTACCGAAAAATTTCTTCTTTACGGAGGAGCAATAAATCAAGCCGGTACTGTAAAAGGAAAAAAATCCGATCGTCATGCAGTATCAGACTGGATGGAAATCGAAAAGCAAAGAGGTATCTCTGTATCCTCATCAGTAATGCAGTTTAACTATGAAGGATTTTGCATAAACATACTCGACACACCGGGACATCAGGACTTCTCAGAAGACACATACCGTACACTTATGGCTGCTGATTCAGCCGTAATGGTTATCGATGCTTCAAAGGGTGTTGAAAATCAGACAAGAAAGCTTTTTAAAGTCTGTGTAATGAGACATATCCCGATTTTTACATTTATCAATAAAATGGATCGTGAATCAAGAAATCCTTTTGATCTTCTTGAAGAAATAGAAAATGAACTCGGAATAAAAACATATCCGGTAAACTGGCCTATCGGCTGCGGAAAATCTTTCAAAGGCGTATATGACAGAGACAAAAAAGCCATTATCTCATTTACTGCCAACGGCGGTCACAAAGAAGTTGAAGCAAAAGAAGTTGATCTTAATGATGCAAACCTTGCTGAACTTATAGGTGAAGAAAACTATAACACTATCGTTGAAGATGTTGAACTGCTTGACGGTGCAAGTGAAGAATTTGATATAGAAGCTGTTCAGGCAGGAAAACTCTCTCCTGTATTTTTCGGATCTGCTCTTACAAATTTCGGTGTTGAACCGTTTCTTGAGAACTTCCTTCAGATGACACCGCCTCCACTTGCACGTGAATCTGATGAAGGTACTATCAGTCCTTTTGATGACACTTTCTCAGCTTTTGTATTCAAAATACAGGCAAACATGAATAAAGCTCACAGAGACAGAATTGCATTTATGCGTATCTGCTCCGGAAAATTCGAAAGAGAATCTGAAGTATTCCATGTACAGGGAAATAAAAAAATGAAACTTTCTCAGCCTCAGCAGCTTATGGCGTCTGACAGAGAAATAATATCTGAAGCGTATGCAGGAGATATCATGGGTGTATTTGATCCGGGTATTTTCTCGATAGGCGACACTATTACGATGCCGGGCAAAAAATTCAGATATTCAGGAATCCCGACATTTGCACCTGAACATTTTGCTAAAATTTCATGTACTGATACATTTAAGAGAAAGCAGTTTTTAAAGGGTGTAAATCAGATCGTCCAGGAAGGTGCTATCCAGATATTTACCGAACCATACACCGGCTACGAGGAAGTAATCGTCGGAGTTGTCGGCATGCTTCAGTTTGAAGTTCTTGAATACAGATTAAAAAATGAATACAATGTCGATATCAGAAGAGAAAATCTTTCCTACGAATACATCAGATGGATCGATAATCCTGAAGACTTTGACCTCAAATCACTTGTTCTTTCAAGTGATACAAAAATCGTACAGGATTTCAAGGACAACTATCTGCTCCTCTTCACAAGCGAATGGAATATCAGATGGGCACTTGAAAAGAACAAAGATCTGCGTCTTTCTGAATTTGGAAAAGCTCAGTTCTAAAATATCATTTATACAACAACGCATAGCTTTGAAGATTGGTCCCCTGCCTCATTTTGATACGGGGGACTTTTTTAATAACAAGAGGTGACATATATGAAATTTTCAGACGGATTCTGGATGAACAAAAAAAATTATGACGTTTTTTATGCATCACAAATATATGAATTTTCACATGATTCCAAACAGCTCTCAATGCTTGCTGTAAAAGAGATAATCTATAACAGAGGAATGACTCTCATCGGTCCTAACCTTGAAATTTATATGTCGGCACCTTTTAAGGATATCATCAAAGTAAAGGTCGTTCATTTCAGCGGTGAAAACAAAAAAAGGCCGGAATTTGAACTTTACTCAGACAGTGAGTTTACACCGGTAATAATACAAAATGATGAGCAGATCGAATTTATATCCGGCAGGCTGAAAGCGGTTATAAAAAAGGGACGTACATTTGATATCAAATATTATTATAACGACAGACTTCTTACCGGAAACGGAAATAAATCACTTTCATACATTACTGAAAACGAATACAGTACTCTCAACCGCATGGAAAGCTATTCTAACTGCAGGTTTTATGACTGTACTGACAGCAGAAATACATATCTCAGAGAACAGCTTTCACTCGATATCGGTGAATATATCTACGGATTCGGAGAAAAATTCACACCATTTGTAAAAAACGGCCAGACTGTTGATATCTGGAATTCAGACGGCGGTACCTCTTCCTACCAATCATACAAATCTATTCCTTTCTACATTTCCTCAAAAAGCTACGGGGTATTTGTAAATACCCCGGATCATGTATCATTTGAAGTCGGATCTGATACAGTTTCTAAAGTCTCGTTTACTGTTCCCGGTGAAACGATGGAATACTTTATCATCGGCGGCAGCGATCCTAAGAAAGTTATTTCAAACTACACTCTCCTGACCGGAAGGCCGTCTCTTCCTCCGCCGTCAACATTCGGACTATGGCTTTCCACTTCATTTGTTACAGATTATTCTGAAAAAACCGTTCTCTCTTTTATCGACGGAATGAAATCAAGAGACATTCCTCTTTCCGTCTTTCATTTTGACTGCTTCTGGATGAAAGAATATGAATGGACTTCCTTTGAATGGAACAGGGACATGTTTCCTGACCCTGAAAATCTGCTGAAAAAAATCAAAGAGCTTGGCATTTCCGTCTGTGTCTGGATAAATCCGTATATAGCACAGCGTTCGCCATTGTTTAAAGAAGGAACTGAAAACGGATATTTTATCAAAAACCCAGACGGAAGTACTTTTCAATGTGATATGTGGCAGCCGGGAATGGCAATAGTTGATTTTACTAATCCTGAGGCGTGCAGCTGGTTCAAAGATAAGATACGTAAACTGTGCCGTGAAGGAGTTGAGTTCATCAAAACTGACTTTGGTGAGCGAATACCTGTAAATGTGAAATACTCAGACTCATCTGATTCTGTAATGATGCACAATTACTATACATATCTTTATAACAAGACCGTATTTGAAGTTCTCGAAGAAATATACGGAAAAAATAAAGCCTGCCTGTTTTCACGAAGTGCCACAGCAGGATGCCAGCGTTTCCCTGTACACTGGGGCGGTGACTGCACTGCATCCTATTCCTCGATGGCAGAGACACTTCGCGGCGGACTTTCTCTTTCAGCCTGCGGATTTGGCTTTTTCAGTCATGACATAGGCGGGTTTGAGGATAATTCCTCACCTGATATATATAAAAGATGGTGTGCATTCGGACTAATGTCATCACACAGCAGACTTCACGGCAGTTCATCATACAGAGTTCCGTGGCTTATCGATGAAGAAGCTGTCGGAGTTCTTCAGTTCTTCACAAAATTCAAAGGAAAACTGATGCCGTATATTTTTTATCAGGCAGCAAAAACATCCAAAACCGGAATTCCTGTGATGCGTCCAATGTTTATGGATTTTAATAACGAAATACCGGCATTGACAGCTGACAGGCAGTACATGTTCGGCGATTCTCTTCTCTGCGCACCGGTTTTATCAGAAAATTCTGAAGCTGAATTCTATGTTCCTGAAGGAACATGGACAGATCTGATCACCGGAAAACAATATACAGGAGGAAAATACCACAGAGTATCATGTTCATATTACGAAATGCCTGTACTCTGCAAACCGGACAGTATAATAATTTTCGGGGATTTTAATAACACATTTGATTATGATTTTCTGGAAAATGCTGATATTGTTCTTTATGAACCGTCTGAAAATGTTCAGTCAAAAGCATTTGTCACAGACTCAGACGGAAATACAGTGTTTGAGATCAGTTCGGTCAGAGATCATGACACCGTCAAAGTTTCATTTACAAAAAATGATAAAAAATTTTCATTTTCTGTTTTCAGACATAAGAAAAAATACTTCAAAACAGATCCGGATGAAAATTCATTTATTATCAGATTACAGTAAACAAAATACCGGAACAGAATTAACTGCTCCGGTATTTTGTTAATTGAAAGGAAATATTTATCTATTCATTTCTGATACTTTCTCTGCCTTTTCTCAGGTACTGATCAACTCTTTCTGCAGTTATATTATTTCCTTCTGCATATTTTTCAATCATAGTACCTATCTCATTATTCCATTCTATAGCCATTGAAAAAAGAGGAATATTTCTGAAGAAAACAAATTTGTTCATTTCTATTACGACATACTCAATAAAACTGAATTCCTCGGTAAGATATTCAAGTTTTCTGTATACATCACAGTCAGAATTACATACATAAGTTACTCGCTGTTTGCTTCTGTGAATAAAAGCAATACTGATCCAAATAATCAAAATAACACATATTAGCATAAATACAAGGACAGCTGTGGTCAGGTGCAGAAATACAGATTTGTCCATAAAACTTCCCTCCTGTTTTCATATAATTTGTTAAATTTTTTGATATGAGAGAATTAAATATAAGTATTATTATTGGTTTCTTTCTCTATTTATATTATAGCACTTTTTTGTTTAAATTGCAATATAATTTTGCACAAATTATTATTGATTTTATTGCTATTTCATATTTTGAAACATTTTTAGAAAGACAGCTTCCAACATAGCGTCAATTAAACTGTCTATCTATTTAACATCATAACGTATCAGACTTTTTCACATATAATATTTTTTTTGTTATTTTTCTACAAAAAAGCAGAATTGAAATATGTTTTTTAGTATTTCAAAACTAATTATTTTACTTTACTTCACAATATATATATGTTATAATTAAATCATACAAAATCTTTCATACAAAGGGAGAGAATTCATGGCTGACAAAATTAAAATTCTTCACTGTTCTGACATTCATCTTTGCTCTGAACTTGCGTTTTTAAAAAATAAATCAAAATCCAGAAGGCTTGAGATTTTAAACACATTCAGAAATATAGTGGAATTATGTAAAAAAGAAGCTGTCGAGCTTCTTATCATTGCCGGTGATCTTTTTGACAGCAATCATATAGATTCTGAAACACTTCGTTCAATAAAAAATATGTTTGCTTCTGTACCGAAAGTAAAAGTTGCTGTTGTTGCCGGAAATCATGACTACTATGCAGTTGATTCTCCATACAGTGACGATGACTGGCCGGATAATACTGTTATATTTTTCAATAACTTTCAGAAAATTGAGTTTCCTGAATTAAATCTCCGTTTATGCGGCTCATCATTTGTAAGCAGCTATCAGGAAAACCAGCACAACGATATTTCAGTGCCGGATGATAAAATGATAAATATTTTGGTTTATCACGGAGATGTTGTTTCTGAGAACCAGTCAAGCGCATATAACCCTCTTACAGTAAAACAAATCGAAAAATCAAATTTTGACTATATTGCACTCGGACATATTCATACTGCAACACAGGTACTGAAAGCAGGAAATACTTCATATGCTTACAGCGGAACACCTGACGGGAACGGATTTGACGAAACAGGTAAAAAAGGTGTTTATATCGGAAATGTATATAAACACAGAACCGATTTAAAATTTTATGAAACAAGCAGCCGTTTGTTTGAAAATGTAAATTTTGATGTATCTTCTCTTGTTTCCAATTCTCAGATCGCAAAATCAGTCATCAGAAAACTGGAAACACTTTACGGTGAAAAGTACGCAGATAATTTATATAAGCTGAATTTAACCGGAAAATCTCCGGAGGGATTTATTCCAAATTCCAAACTCATTCAGACAGAACTTGAAGAAACGATTTTTTACATAAACGTTATTAACAATTCAAAACCCGATGTTAATGTTGAAATGCTTTCCGCAGATTTTTCTCTGAAAGGACTGTTTGCCAAGAAGATGCTCGAGAAAATTTCTTCCTGCGTTTCCGAAGAAGAAAAATCCTTATACGAAAATGCACTTTTTATTGGATTAAAAGCATTTGATGGTGAGGTAAGCTTCTATGATCATTAAAGAAATATTTTTAGAAAAATTCGGAAAAATACAGGGACTTGATATAGAATGTTCTGAAGAGAAACTAAATTTTATATACGGTCTTACTGAAGATTACAAAACAACTATTATTGATTTTATATTCTGTATTCTTTATGGAACTGTTAACATTTACGGTGAAGATCTCAGAACCAAGTACATTCCTGACGATGGTTCCGACATGTCCGGAGGAATCGTAATTATTCATGATGGAATTGAATATGTTATATCAAGAACATTTAACCCGGGAAAAGCATCTCTTGACAAGATAACCTTAGAAAACCTGGCGAAAAGTTCAAAAGAAAACTATCAGGGAAATGTTATTCCCGGAGAAATAATTCTCGGAATCAACAAAGATACTTTTTACAGAAATTCATATCTTAATGAATCAGCATCGGTTTCCATGCTAAAAACATCACATACAGATATTATGTCTGCCATCCTTTCAAATATAATATCTTCAGCCAATGAAAACATTTCAGTTTCTGATGTTGCTCATAAGCTTAACGAAGAATGTGATGAAAAAAATCCAAATTCAGTATTTGGAAAATACAAAACGATTCAAAATGAGATAGAAGTTTTGAATGAACAGTTAAAAGAAGCTGAAGAGGCAGAGAAAAAGAAGCTGAAACAACAGGAAGAATGCAATGAACTTCTTAAAAATTATAAAAAAAGTTCTATAACATACGACAATATAAAAAAACAGCTTTCAATACAGGAAAAAATGTTTGAACTGGATGAACTTGAAAACTGTAAAAATACTCAGCAGCATTATAATGAGATCTCCAAGAGATTCAAAGAGAAAAATATGGTTTTAAGCGATCTGCAGATCAACAACCACAGAAACTGTTTTTCTGAATGCTGCAATCTTATAGATGAACTTAACAGCTTAAAAAAGCAAAAATCTGAAAAGAACGATAAGATCAATGCTTTAAAAGTAGACATCAGCCGTTATACTCCTAAGGATAACAATGATATTTTATCAAACATTGCTGAAACAAAAGCACAGCTTGAGGATCTTGAATATAATCAGAGAGATCTTATAAAAAAGATCAGTGAGAAAAAAGATGAAAAAGAAAAAATTAAAGATGCTCTTGTACGTGCTGATTTTGAACTTCAGACTGCAAATACAGATTTTGAACACTTTGAAGAACTTTCACAGCATAAACTGCTTATGGCTGAGGAAAGACTTCACGGTTCAAGCAAAAGCACAACAACAACTTATAAATCATCAAATAAAAATCTTCTTTATACCTCGATCATCATTATATGTCTTTCATTAATAGGAGCTATTTTTAACTTAGGTCCTATCATTCTGGTTTTTATCATACTTGGTATTATAATCGGTATTTCATATTTATTTGACAAGGTTAAAAAAGAAAAAGTCGTTAAAGCAAGCAATGCAAGAATCAATGAAAATGAGCTCCGAGCTGCACAAATGGAAATGCGTACAATCAGAAACAACTATACAGAAGGTTCTGACAAACACAAATCCATAATCGCCAGAGCTAAAAAGAATATCACTGATCTGAAGCTTCGTGAAATGACAATCGATGAAGAAATAAAGAAACTTGAAGAAAAAATAGAACAGAATCATAAAAATATTGATTTCTTTAAAAAGCAGATCAGTATGGCTGATTCAAAAGTTGACAAACCGGATCCAAGATTCTTTACACTTAGAAATGATATTAAATCTGCTGAAAAGGATATTGAAGATATTGACGAAAAAATCAAATCAAAATCTGAAGAATTAATGAAACAGCTTATTCCGATAAGAAACTTCGGAGAACCTGAAGAAGCTGTAAAGTTTGTTGAAGAAAACAAACCTCTGGTTGATGAAGTAGATGAACTTAGTCAAAAAATGGTTTCTTATAACAACAGTGAAAACAATTCTTCAAATATCAAGAATCGTATCGCAGATCTTAAAAAAGAAATTCAGACACTCTCGAAGGGTAAAGAAATACCAAAGCTTTCAGAAAAAGAGCTTCTGGAACTAAAAGAAAAATCGAATTCAACTCTTGAGAACTCACTGAAATTAAAAGAAAAATACATCACTACTATTACAAATATGAAGATTCAGTTCAATGATTCCAGAAGTATTGCCCGTACAAACATTGAAATAAACAGACTAAAAGAAGAACTGAAAACTGCAGAAACTATGAAAAAATCAATTTCTTCCGCTATAGAGCTTTACAACAAATCTCTCAGCGAAATGAGAGAAAAATATATTCCGGAATTTGCAAAAAGAGCTTCGGAAATATTCTGTGAGCTTACAAACGGCAAGTATTCTGCTATTTCCATGAAGGGCGGAAAAATTCTTATAAAAGACAAGGATAAAAATCCTATCAATTTTGAAACTATCAGTAAAGCAACCTGTGATCAGATCTATTTTTCTCTCAGACTTGCAGTTGCTGAAATAACCTCAGATTCCAAAAAACAGCCGTTAATAATGGATGATGTTCTTGTAAAGTTCAATGAGATCAAAGGCGGACAAATATTAAAATTTCTCAACGATTACTCTTCCAAAGAACAAGTTATCATTTTCAGCCATCATAATCAGGTTGAAACACTTGCTCCTGATAACGGAATTTCTCTTGATTCAATTAACATGATTTCATTAAAGGAAATTACAGCAGCACTTTAGTGCTGCTGTTTTTCTGTGAAATTTAAAAATTCTCAGAAAACAGGTGAACTTTTGAATTATTTTGAATTTAAACAAAAGTATAATATAAGGCTGAACGATCAGCAGGATGCTGCTGTAAAACGTACTGCCGGACAAACCTTACTTCTTGCTGTTCCGGGAAGCGGAAAGACAACAGTAATAGTCGCAAGACTCGGATATATGATATTCTGTAAAAATATCCCTCCTGAAAATATTCTTACAATGACATACAACGTATCTGCAGCTGCAGATATGAAGAAAAGATTTTATGATAAATTTCCTGATTTTTACGGAAATATTGAATTCAGGACCATAAACGGATTTTGCGCAACGGTAATTATGTCTTATGAACGTTTCAGAAACACTACAGCCTTTGAGCTTGCAGAAGAACACAGCACAACAAAGATAATCCGTGCTTTGTATCTCGATATGCTGCATGAATTTCCGTCAGAAAGCACCCTGAAGGAAATCAAAACCAAACTCGTTTACAGCAGAAACATGATGCTTTCAGACAGCGAAATAAAAAAGATAAAAATCGGAGAACTGGATTTTTATGAATTTTTTAATCGATACAAAACCTACAAACAGCAGAACAGAATAATGGATTATGATGATCAGCTTGAATTTGCATTGAAAATACTTGTAAAAAATCCTGATATACTGAACTACTATCAGGAAAGATTTAAATATATAAACGTAGATGAAGCTCAGGACACATCTAAAATTCAGCATATGATCATAAGACTCCTGACCTCAAAATATAAAAATATTTTTATGGTTGGAGACGAAGACCAGAGTATCTATGCTTTCAGAGCAGCCTACCCTCAGGCTCTTCTTGAATTTGATAAAGTCTACCCCGATGCTGAGATCCTTCTCATGGAGAAAAACTATCGTTCAACACTGGATATAGTCAGTAAAGCAAATAATTTTATCAAATACAATCACACTCGTCACGACAAAAACATGACAACTGACTGTAAAGAATTTATACCTGTTAAAAACATTGTTCTTCATGATCACAAATATCAGTACAGTTATATTTTAAAAATGCTGTCAGAAAACGAAGACGAGATCGCTATTCTCTACAGAAACAATGATTCTGCCATTCCGTTAATCGATCTTTTCGATAAAAATTCTATCGGTTTCAGACTGAAAGAAAGTGACGGCATTTTCTTCAGTCTTAATGTTATTTCAGATATCATGAATATACTTCTGTTCGCATTTGATATGACAGACGCTGAGCTTTTTTCTGATATTTATTACAAAATCGGTCTCAAAATCAAAAAAGACGTTGTGATGCATGCGATCAAAATACATGGAAAATCAAAACGTTCATTTCTTAATACTCTTGAAGGAATACCGGGAATCGAATCATGGCAGCAAAGAAAAATCCGTGAAATATCCACTCAGCTTCTTCATATAAAAAAGCTTAAAAGCTATCCTGCTATTATGTACATTGTCTCACGTATGGAATATGGGAAATATGCTCACAGCAGAGGAATGGATACCATAAAAATAAATACGCTTCTATCCATAGCAAATCAAAACCCTGACCTTTCTCTTTTCATTTCCCGAATCACAGAATTAAAAAAAATCGTCACAAAAGGCTCGAGTGATCCTGAAAGCAGGATTATTCTGTCAACTATTCATTCAAGCAAAGGTCTGGAATATGAAAATGTACTTATGATCGATGTTGCTGACGGAGTATTCCCTTCTGTTCCTATAGAACCAGAGGAAGAGAAAAATATGCCGAAAAATATCATTGACGATCTTGAGGAGGAACGACGACTTTTTTATGTAGGCGTCACACGAGCAAAGAAATCTTTTTCTATTTTTTCATACGAAGCAGCTTACGGTGAAAAATGCAGTGAAGCAATGTTTACACGTCACCTGCTCGGAGTTCAGAAAAAACCTGACCGATCTTCAAAGCCTTTTCCTGAAGTTGCTGTTTCAAAAGACTGCACTTCAAAACTTGTATTGAAAATAAAAGAAAAAACCGAGCCTGAAAAGAAAAAAATCTTTTCAAAAAAGCAATGCTCAGATTATCTGCCCGGAAAAACAGTCAATCACAGAAAATATGGAAAAGGTACTATAGAAGAACTTGATTATCCGATATGTAAAATCAGAACTGAAGATGATAACATCAGATCTTTTGATATTGAATTTTGTATATCAAATAATCTGATCGAACTTATTTAATCCAGTATTATGTAAATATAACAACACAGAGGATATCCCCCGCCTCTGCAGGCAATGTCATCAACTTAAGAAATTGATGTAAAAAAGTTAATGCAAAATTTGTAGATTTTGTCAATTGACAAAATGAAAAATCCCAAAAAATGAGAAAGTAATATCT
>JAZQPR010000280.1:0-27274 GCA_045628605.1 Oscillospiraceae bacterium | reverse complement strand
ATGGGGACTTTCTTAACAGCCCCTTTTTGATTTTAGATATTAATAAATTCAGATTGTTTTTTGAACTCAAATCATTATCGCAGTACTGAAAATATCCGCACTGCTTTCTGTTAGTAACAGATAAATCAGAACCATCCTTTTGTGTTTTCCACATATGTCTGATTGAATTCTTCATCTGACATACAAAGGTACTTTACGCCTTCGATAAGTCCTATTATTTCCATTACTACTCCGCCTATACCGCAGGTCAGAACTGAAACAACAGCCATTATTACGCCCTGTAAAGTATATCCAAGGTAAAATTTGTGTATTCCCAGACATCCGAACAGAATTCCAAGAAGACCGGCTGCGATCTTGCTCTTGCCCTGATTTACTGAAGAAGAATAGTACTGATTGTTCTGAGGTGCCATAAGATATGCATTATCTGAATACTGCTGATATCCTCCCTGCGGATTCATATTCGGATCGTACTGATTGGCATACGGAGCCTGTCCCATATTATTCTGGTATCCGCCCTGATTTACAGTATCATATGAAGGATATCCGCCGTACTGATTCTGGTTCTGATTTGGATAGCCTCCCTGATTGTTGTACTGAGGATTTGCACCATAAGGATTTGGAGCAGGATAGCCTCCCTGATTGTATCCGCCCTGGTTATAGTTTCCCTGATTGTAGCCTCCCTGGTTGTAGCCTCCCTGATTATATCCTCCCTGATTATTATACTGAGAATTTGCATCATAAGGATTTGTATTTGGATAGCCGCCTTGACTGCTGCTTCCGCCATATTGATTCTGATTCATATTATCATAACCTCCCGGCTGATTGTCTCCTCCGGGATATATTTCATTCTGATTATCCATATTATTACCATTGCCTTTCTCTAATTATTTCGTTTTGTTATTATTTATGCTTTTCAAAAGCTTTCTTTTGCTGCATATATATATTATTATAAATCCATATCAAACTTTTGTCAATATTTCTTTCACATATTTACAGATATGTCCTATACAATTTTTCAAATTTCAAAAATTACAACACAGAGGATATTCCCGGTCTCTGCTTGTTAAAAGCAGAGCTTTGAAAAAAATACAATCATTATCAGCCAAAAACATCCGGCATCTTAATCTCCGCTATGCAAAATGTTGCTATTTTTCTTAAAATGTGATAAAATTATTAATACAGACAAAGTTTAATAAAACGGTTTTATTGCTGAAAAACATAAAAAAAGCAAAGGAGAATGACCATGAAACTGATTGATCTTCATACACATTCAACAGCATCAGACGGAACCTTTACTCCTTCTGAACTGGCTGTAAAAGCTGCAGAATCAAATATTTCCGTACTTGCTCTGACAGACCACGATTCTGTTTCAGGCTGCAGTGAAGCAAAAGAAAAATGCAGAGAACTTGGGATCGATTTTATACCCGGTGTGGAGATCTCTGCTGCCGAACACAAAAAAATGCATATTCTGGGACTTGGGATCGATCCGGAATTTTCTTCTCTTCAGAATAAACTTGATATGCTGAAAAATGAACGCAGAATATGTGCAGAACGCATCTGCAGTATTCTGACCGAACACAGTTACAAAATATCATTTGATGACGTACTTAAAGAAGCAGGAAATTCTTCCATAGGGAAACCCCATATTGCAAAAATACTGCTTCAGAACGGAGAAGTTGACTCAATAGAAGAAGCTTTTGAAAAAGTATTTTCCATTCCGAAAATACGTTCCTTAAAGAAAACAAAGCTGTGGGCTTCCGAGGCAATTTCCCTGATCCATGAAGCCGGAGGGCTTGCAGTTCTGGCTCACCCATACCAGATGAAAAAGACATCAGATGAACTTCATGACGTTGTAAAAGACCTGACAAAAGCCGGACTTGACGGTATAGAATGCTGGTATGCAAAACACACTCCGGAAATGTTTGATGAATACTTAGGGTATGCAAAAGAATTCGGTTTGTATACAAGTATCGGCTCTGATTTTCATGGGACCAACAAACCGGGAACAGAACTGGGAACAGGTATTTCCGGTTCACTTCTCGATCTAAGAAAAATACTTGATTTTGACGGTAAGATCATTACAGCCGTAAAAAATCAAAAATAACTGAAAAAAAGCATGTTCTTTAAACGGAACATGCTTTTTAAATTACTGTATAAAATTTGTTCAGACCGTTTTCACTAACTGCCCATATTTTCCCTTTGTGTTCATTGACAATACTTTCAGCTATTGATAGTCCCAGTCCGTAGCTGTGCCCGTCATTTCGAGATTCATCAACACGGTAAAACCTTTTGAAAATATTTTCGCATTCTGCCTTTGAAAGCTGTTTTCCGTATCCTGATACCAGAAGAAAAGCATGGGTTCCCTGACGTTTAACTTCAACGCTTACCGGCTTGTCAGGTGAAGAATACTTTAAAGCATTATCAAGAAGGATATCAACAACCTGTCTTAATTTTCCCTTATCCCCGTTAAGATAAACATCTTTTTCTATTTTGCTTGCAAGCTCCATATTTTTTTCAAAGAACAGAGGTTCAAACTGGAGTGTACAGTCACTGACGATCTTGCTGAAATTCAGCTTTTCATGAACTGTATTTTTTATTTTATTATCCATTCGAGCAAGTTCAAGAAGGCTTTCAACAAGACTTCTCATACGCTTTGACATGGAAAAAATATTTTTTGTAAATTCCTCCCTGTCATGTTCAGAATAATTGCTGTCCATCAGCATTTCTGTATTTGTTGTAATAACTGTCAGAGGTGTTTTTAATTCATGAGATGCATCAGCTATAAATTGTTTTTGCTCATTCCACGCCTTTTCTACCGGCTTTGTGACCCATTTGGCAAGAAACAGACTGATCAAAAAAAATATCAGATATCCCGATATTCCTATAGCCACAGCCGTTCTGACCAGACCGTTCATTATTCTTTTTTCATTTGAAATATCTGCAAATATGACACAGTTTCGATCCATATCATTGATTTTCAGAAATCTCATGCTGTATTCAGATATAACACCGACATTTTCCTCTGAAGACATCGCTATGCTGAGAAGTTCATCTTTGATCTCCTTCTCCGAAAGATCATAATATTTCCCGCCTGATATTACTGTCTTTCCATTTCGCAGCATTTCTATTTTTACTACAGGAGCCCTGGATTTTGTATGATTTTCTTCAGGAGTTTTTACAGGATGGATTCCCTTTTTTTCAAAGGCTGCCATACTCATCATCTGAATACTCTCACGTTCAATATTTTCTTTTGTAAAATGCATTACACCGATAAGAACAGCTGCATACATTATTGTTATGATCACCATGATCACTATAACGAATTTGATTCTCAGTTTTTTCAGCATTTGCTGTCACTCTCCAGATGATAGCCGAGTCTTCTGACGGCTTCTATTTTTACATCTGATCCTATACTCATAAGCTTCTTTCTCAGAAAGCCGATATATACTTCGACATGATTTTCAACGGCATTTGAATCATAACCCCATACCTTTGTAAGAATTGTTTCCTTTGATATATGATTTGAACCGGAAATCATCAGAAGTCTCATTATTTCAAATTCTTTTGCAGAAAGACTGACATTTTCCTTTTCATGAACAAGTGATGCAGATTCAAGGTCAAGATGCGTCTGACCGAATACAAGTTCATTGACCTGAGTTCCCTGTCTTCTTAAAAGTGCGTTGACACATGCAAGAAGTTCCCTTGAATCAAACGGCTTGGTAAGATAATAATCTGCGCCTGAATTTAATCCTTTCACCTTATCCTCAACATCATCTCTTGCAGTAAGCATGAGTATAGGAACAGTAAATTTTTCTTTTCTTAAGCTTTGTGCTATCTGAAATCCGTTCTTTTCCGGAAGCATAACATCAAGAATAACAAGATCATATATATTCAACTTTGCATATTGCTCTCCGGCTTCTCCGTCATAAACGGCGTCCGTATCAAAGCCTTTTGATCTCAGCATCAGCTTCAGGGAATCTGCAAGTACCTTTTCGTCTTCAATTATCAGTATCTTCAATATAATTATCCCCCTTCAGTCTTTAAGTACTCTTATTATAATAATACAATTACAAGCTGAATTCAAGCTGAAAAAATCGCACAGTACGGACTGTACGATATTTTTATAAATATATTTAAAGTGAAATTTATTTATTCTGATCATTAAAAAAGAAATGTATTTTTTTATCACTCAGCCATCCGTAATGTGTTCCGTCTGCACTGTTATAACAGTCAAAATATGTTCCGTCATACATTCTGACTGCTTTTTTTGCAACTACACCTATTCCCTGCTCCAAAGGCAATTCCGTCACACGGTCAACTATACCGTTTCCGTATTTATAATCATCTTCGGTAAAACCCGTTGAACAGTCTGACAGTAATTCTCCTTTGAACTTGCTGCCTTCCGATACATCAAGGATTTTTCCGAACTTGTGTGTTTTTTCATTACAGCTTTCTGCAGAAGCATAGATCTCCTTCAGACAGCTTTCGATAAGATCAAATTCCTCTGCTGCGCCGGAATTATCTGTCGGCTTATAGTCACTGTCTTTTGAAGAGGTACTCCACATATATGTATTTCCTGATTTTCCAAGAAATGCAGTTGTATCAGCCTCGTAAGGGATTATTTCTTCACTGAAGCTGAAACATGCCATTTTACTGTAACCGCCGTTATTTTCCTCAAAATATTTTTTTGAGCTCAGATGTCCGTCTTTGATAATAAAATGATCCTCCAGCTTCTCAGGAATTGTCAGTGCAAATTTTCCGTCAAGGAAAGTCAGTCTGATCGTTCCGTCGGAATTTTTCATTGCCGAAACATTACTGTCCTTTATATCATCATTGTACTGATACTCACTTTCGTTTATAACCACTTCATTTTTTGTATCTTCATTATCAGATTTGCTGACCGGAACTTTCTTTTTTTCTGCAGATACCTTTGAAACTTCCGTACTTTTTTCCGGTGATTCACCTGCCGCTGTTGTTTGTTTATTCTCCGAAACAACATACTTTGGATTTTCAGTTTCTTCAGAACACCCGTTTAAAGAAAAGATTATTCCGATAATCAGACTTAGTAAAATCGATTTATTTTTCATTTTAAGCCAAACTCCCATTATAAATATTTTTCTAAAATACTTTTAAGCATTTTTATATTGATAGGCTTTGCTATATGCTCATTCATTCCTGCTTCAAGAGCATTTTTCCTGTCCTCTTCAAATGCATTTGCAGTCATTGCAAGAATAGGTATCTTTGATATTTCGGTACCAAGTGCACGAATTGCTTTTGTTGCTTCAAATCCGTCCATTCTCGGCATCTGGATATCCATAAGAACAAGATCGTAATCTCCTTTTTCAGCTTTTTTCATTTTTTCAACTGCGATATCTCCGTCTTCAGCAACATCAACAACAAACCCGCTCTCTTCAAGAAGCTCAGTGACTATTTCACGGTTTATCTCATTATCTTCAACTATAAGAAGTTTCTTTCCGGTGAAATCGAATGACACCGGATCCTGCTCTTTGCTTATCTTTGTTTTGCCGAGGCAATCAGATAATACTTTGTGAAGATCGGACGGAAACAACGGTTTTGAAACAAATGTTGTAATTCCTGCTGATAAAGCTTCTTCTTCAATGTCTGACCAGTCATATGCTGTAAGAACAATGATCGGAGCTTCATTTCCAATTGCCTTTCTGATCCTTCTGGCAGTTTCAATGCCGTTCATTTCCGGCATGAGCCAGTCGATAATATACACTCTGAAGCTGTCGCCTCTTCTCGATGCTTCTTCTGCTCTTAAAACAGCCTCTTTTCCGGAAGTGCACCATTCATCACGCATTCCGATATCGCGAAGCATATTGGCAACAGACATGCATGAATTTATATCATCATCAATTACCAGACCTCTGATTCCGGAAAGCTCCGGGATCAGCATTGGTTCTTTTGTTTTATTCTGAAGTTTGAAATCGATAGTCAGCTTAACCTCAGTACCTTTTCCGGGTTCGCTTTGTATCTGGATATCACCGCCCATCATTCCGACTATGTTTTTGGCAATAGCCATTCCGAGACCGGTTCCCTGTATCCCTGATACAGTACTTGATTTCACACGGGTAAACGGATCATAAATAGTATCCAGAAACTCTTTGTCCATTCCCATTCCATTATCTTTTATGATAAATTCATAGGTTCCGTATCCTGAATTTCTGATACTGGTTTCCCTGATCCTCATGCTTACCATTCCGCCTGAAGGTGTATATTTTATCGCATTTGACAAAATATTTAAAAGTACCTGGTTCATTCTTAATTTGTCACATATTATTTCTTCGTCGATAACATCCACAACATCCACATAAAAATCAATATGCTTTGAATGAATATCCGCCTGTACGATATCACGAAGCGTATGGATCATTTCAGAAATATCTTCCGGCTTCTCATCAAGATTCATTTTTCCGGATTCGATCCTGCTCATGTCCAGAACATCATTTATAAGCGACAGCAGATGGCTTGAGGACTGTGTTATCTTGTTCAGATAATCCTTTACAAGCTCCTTGTTGTCTATATGACTCGCAGCAAGGCAGGTAAATCCTATGATTGCATTCATAGGCGTTCTTATGTCATGGGACATGTTGTTTAAAAATGTTGTCTTTGCCCTGTTGGCGGACTGAGCCATATCAAGAGCGGCGCGAAGTTTGCTCTGCAGTTCCTCCCTGTCTGCACCCAGAGTATCCATAAGACTGAATCCTATAGTCAAAATTGCAGGAGTACCGTCCTCATGTCTATGTATGACGTAGCCTGTAACAGTGACCCATTTTTCTCCGAAAACACTGTTTGTTTTATAGCTGAACGACTGTTTGGTTTCTTCAACAAATTCCTTTTTTACATATTCAATATCCAGAAGAGGAAGGAAAAAGTCCTTTGTCACTCCTTCAAGCCCGGAAATAAAATCATTAAGAGCTGTTTTATACGGAAGTATCATTCCTCTTTTATAGGTTTTGTACCATGGTGCAGCCTTTTCCACTTTCATGATCTCTTCATCGACATCGAGAACGAACAAAGCAAAAATATCCTCATTCATTTTTTCATACATGTGCCGATAAAGTATCTCTTCACTTTTTTCAACAAATCCGATCGCCACATCATTGTCATCCAGAACATTTACAACCATCTCATTCCAGCTTAAAACTCCGTTTATGCAGTTTCTGAATTCCACGGTGTATCCGGCATTGTTTCTGACATTTTGTCTTATGGTGTCGATATTCATTTCATATTTCATATGATCTTTTTCAAGGTCATATACTATATTTGAAATATAAAAGTCAACAGCTTCTGAATATTTTTGAAAATTGAATGATTCATATTCCTTCATTTTTGAAGATTTCAAAATAACAAAAGAATCATCGTGAAGATTTATTTTAAATACTTCATCAAAATCATTTGTCAGAGTATCGAGAAATTTTTTACTTTCTTCTTCGGCAGCTTTCAGTTTTCTGTTATGCTCGATCATTTCCGCAGAAATATCCATAAATCCAAAAGCTGCGTGATTTGTATCTGCGCCTCTTATTACCTGAAGCTTGTATGTTTTTTCCCTTCCGCCGGAAATATCACGAAAAACATGAGTATACTCATACTGTTTTGTAAGTATTTTTTTCATAACATCCGGTTTTACTATTTCAAGAAGCTTCTCTCTGTCATCAGGATGAACATCTTTGTTTATATAATCAGTAAGCGATGCATAATAATCGGTAATAATAGGATAATTGCTTTCAAGTTCTTCAGTTCTCTTGTAGATCTGACATGAAAGCTTTTCAAGATCAACATAATATGCTGATACATATGTGTCCAGAAAGAAATTTGTAAATGTACTCTGCTGAGCTATCTTTTCATTTTTTTCAAGCTGTTCACGAAACGTATTGTCTGCATCACGAAATGCGAAAGTATAATTTACCTCACCGTCAGCTCCGGCAGCTCTTGCAAAGCACATCTGATGATAGTCATAATCCGAATGGTCACTGTTGTATCTTCTGTAGGAAATAACATATGTCCCCGATTCCCGCGTCTCTCTCTCGATCACTTCAAATTTTGAAGCTTCCAGTACTTTCTGACGGTCTTCCTCATACACACATCTGTCGATATATTTTTTGATTCCGGTATCATAGTGCGGTTCTTCAAGAAAAAGTTCAACTGCAGATTTTATGGTTTTCACGCCCGTTGATTGAAAAAGAAGAAGTTTATGATCTCCTTTTCCTTCCATCAGCCAGATGGTATGATATTCTCTTGAAAGTCCGTCTATCACAGCCTGCTGCTCAGCCTGACCAATGGATGCATTGCGAAAAGAGTCTCCGAACTTCGCACATTCTGAAAAATGATCCTTGGTTTTAAGACGGCTCTTCGTATATTTTACATCATCAGTTTTTATAACAGTCTTTTTATCTTTCATTAAATACCCCATCTTTCCCGTTAAAACACAAAAATCCGAATAAATAAAACGCTGACAGTCTCAAAAACATGTATAAAAAACTGTCCTCAATGTTAACTTTTAGTATATCACAAAATAAATACCATTTCAAGAAAAAATATATAATTTATGTATATATAATATATTTATTATCAAATTTTTTTATAATTATTGAATATTTTGCGTTTTGAATATATAATAGAAATATACTCAATTCACGCAAATTCAACAAAGAAAACGATTACTAAAATTTTAATGTTTCATACGGAGGATATAATGAAAAATCTATTATTAAAAACTGTCATTTCCATTGCACTGTCTCTGGCAATACTGCCTGTTTCAGCTGCAGACGCAGCAAAAAGCCGTGTATCAGTTCACGATCCTTCTGTCTGCAAAGATATTTCAACAGGTACATATTATGTTTTCGGATCACATATCGATGCTGCAAAATCAGCAGATCTTCAGAACTGGCAGCTGTTTACAAACGGCTATAAAACATATGGGAATGTAATTTTCGGAGATCTTTCCCAAAATCTGAAAAAAGCATTTGCATGGGCGGGAGAAGATCTCGGAGACTGTGAAGGCGGATTTGCAGTCTGGGCACCGGATGTGGTATGGGATAAGGACTACATCAACAGCGATGGTTCGCGAGGTTCATACCTGATGTATTTCTGTACTTCATCAACATGGAATACCTCTGTACTTGCGTTTGCTTCTTCAAAAAACATTGAAGGACCGTACATATTTGCAGACACACTGATCTATTCAGGTTTTACTGAAAATGACACATATGTTTCGAGTGCTTCAAAGAAAGTAAACAGAAAATTTTCTTCAACAAATATTCCCGACCTTATGAACAGCGGTTCTGTAACCTTCAACAGTTCATGGTTCAGCAGTTCTTCCTATAACTACAATGAATTTCCAAACGCCATTGATCCTGATATCTATTTTGATACAGAAGGAAAAATGTACATGACCTACGGTTCATGGTCAGGCGGAATATACACACTTGAAATTGACCATGCCACCGGAAAATGCATTCATCCTCAAACCGGAAAAACACCTGACGGACGAACTGTTGACAGCTACTTCGGTACAAAACTTCTGGGCGGATATCACAAATCAGGTGAAGGTCCGTTTATCGAATACAATGAACAAACCGGCTATTACTATCTCTGGGTCACATACGGCGGACTGTTTTCTGACGGCGGATATAATATGAGAGTTTTCCGTTCAGAATCACCTTACGGTCCTTTCACGGATGCCAGAGGAAATACATCAATTCAGACAGCTTACTCCGATCTTGACAGTACCGGACTCAAAGTCATGGGCAACTATAAATTCAGCACTCTCGACAGGGCTTATCTGTCATGCGGACATAATTCGGTTTTAAAGGATGATGACGGGAAATGGTATCTGATCTATCATGCACGATTTGATGACAACTCAGAATATCATGAGGTACGTGTTCACTCAATTCAGTTTAACTCTGAAGGCTGGCCTGTTGTCGCTCCAAATGAATACAGCGGAGATGAAATACACAGATCTGGTTATGATGAAAATGACATAGCAGGAACATATGAATTTATAAATCACGGCACATCAACAGGTCCGGATATTATCTCCTCATCCTTTATCACACTTACAAACGACGGCAAAATCACCGGTTCAGTTACCGGCACATGGTCTGAAGATCCATATTCTTCAGATGCAGAGCTTTTCATCGGATATCAGAAATACACCGGAAAATTCCTTGCTGCAAAAGACGAAAAAGGAAAAACAGTAATGTCGTTTACTGCTGTCGGAGACAACAATCAGACAATATGGGGAAATAAAACATCTGAATATACCGGCATGCCAAGACAGATCACTGCAGGAGACATGAACGATGACAATACAATCAACATTGTTGATCTGATATTGTTGAAAGACTGTCTGCTGAACGCTTATGCTACCATTAATCCTGCTTCTGATATAAACAGCGACGGTAAAACTGATGTTCAGGATGCTGTTTGTCTTATGGATATACTTATGGAACAATAATTTTTACAAAGCTCTGTGTTGTTATTTTTAAATTCATCTGAAAAAAGAAGGCCTGCATTCAGACCTTCTTTTTTTATCTCAGATATCTGGAAAGCTTTTCTCCCATGATACCTATTTTTTCATATGAAATAATCTTACATAGAAAATCGGAAAATTTTCCGAATTTTCTGTAAAAGAAATTGAACATCAGATACGCAGCTCTCTGCTCTCTCTTTTCAGGGATCCTTTTTATAATATTTTTAAAAGAATATATCTGCTTATACATCCACAGATATCCGTTGTACAGTTCATCGGCTGTCATATTTGCCGGTTTGAAAACAACATTTGCTGTATTGTAAAGTGAAAGATCATCAGAAATTATTCGTCCGTCGGACTTCATCCTGTCATAAAGAACAGTTCCCGGATAAGGAGTCAGAATGTGAGATGTTACTGTTTCAATTTTATTTTTTACTATCCAGTCCAGAGTATTTTTGAATGTATCCTTATTATCACTGTCCAGACCGAATACAAAGCTTGCGTTTATCATTATTCCTCTGTCATGAATTGCCTTTACTGCTTTTTCATAATTGACTGTCTTATTCTGAACTTTATGTACATCTGAAACAGAATCCTGACTTATACTTTCAAATCCTATAAACAGTCCCTGACAGCCGCTTTCCTTCATAAGATCCAGCATATGTTCATCATATGCAGTATTTATCGATACAGCTGCATTCCATCTGACATGCAGTTCCTTAAGCCTGGAAAGAAATTCCCTTGTCCACACGGGATTTCCTGTAAAATTATCATCTATGATCATAATATGTTTTTTGCCAAGCATCCTTATCTCATCCAGAACTGAATCTATATCTCTGTTGACAAACTGCTGTTCGCTGCCGCTGTTATAACAAAAATCGCACTTAAAAGGACAGCCTCTGCTTGTATGGATAACATTGCAGTAAAGATATTCTGAAGATTTTACCATATCATATGCAGGGTTTCGAATTTCACAGGATTTCAACGGCTGTCTGCATCTGTATATTTTTTTTAGACGTTTGTTTTTGAAATCCTCCATAATATCAGGCCATGTTCCCTCGGCAGCACCTACTGAAAGTACATCGAACCATTCTTCCTTTATTGTATTCAAAGCTGTCGAAATATGTATTCCGCCGGCAACGACCACTGCGCCTTTTTCACGGTATTTTTCTGCTATCATAACAGCTCTCGGCAAAGCATCAACAGTAATCGAAATTCCTACAATATCCGGAACATCATCATAATCTATCGGAGCTATATTTTCGTTTTCTATTACTACCTTGTTCTCATCTCTCAGAATACCTGCTATCGTAAGAAGTCCGAGAGGAGGTGCCATGTGGAGTTTTATATCTGTATCCATCGGACGTTTGTTCATTTTCGGCTGAACCAATTTAACATAAGCCATTGTTTTTCTCCTTTTTTCCGATCTTTTTCAAAGCTCTGCTTTGAACTCACAGAGTCAATCCGCATAATCAGTTTCCGCTGCCTGCAGAGGCAGCAGATATCCTCTGTGTTGATATATATGTTTTTTGCACTGAATTACTTCAGTAAAGTACATATGTTATGTAACATATTAGTTATTATACCATAAACAGAATAAAAAATCAATACTTTTTTCGTGTATTTTACGAACTATGTAAAATCTGTTTTTATGATTCAAAATTCGTCATTTTGTTATTAAGCACAACAGCACTATTTGATTTTACCTATCTGTTTTTTCTTTTCAACATAATTAATTGTTGAAAAGTTAAATACTTTTGTGTATAATACAAATTATAAAGATTTAGTGATAAATAAAAATGAAAGGGGTATTTTTCAAAGCAGATATCACGATGATCTTTAAATAATAAAAAAAGGAGAAGATACAGCATTTGTATCTGAAATGCATCATGAAAAAAATGAAGAAACTGATATCATTATTCCTGGCATCGGCACTCACCGTAAATATCATTGTTCCTGCAGGAATTCCGGTTTCCGGTTTTTCTCTGAAAGAATACGATGATATGTTGAACAAACTATTAACCGGAACAAATAATTACATTGATTCCATGATAAACGACGACGGAAGCATCAAAGACAGCGACAGTATCTCTGATGTACTTGACATTATGTCCTCGGGATATTTGCTGGAAATAAATGAAAATGAGAAATTCATCGCTCTGAATGAACGGCTTGGACAGTTGGAAGTTAAAAACACGGAAGAAAAAGCTGCTCTGGCTGCTGCTTTAAAAAATCCTGACTATCTTGAATCGGTTCTGGAAAATCAAAAGGAAAACAACGGATTTGGAAATGACACCGAAGATTCCAGCAGCATGAAAGCCACTCTTGCATTTCTGAACGCCGCAAATGAATGTTCTTCATATTATGATTATGCAGAGTATGCATGTGATTA
The DNA here is from genome assembly GCA_045628605.1 of Oscillospiraceae bacterium. Lineage (GTDB taxonomy): Bacteria > Bacillota > Clostridia > Oscillospirales > Ruminococcaceae > HUN007. Next base: position 14,384 of record JAZQPR010000280.1, on the reverse strand, counting down.
TATTATTTCACATGAAACCAAGGACGGCACATACGCATACGAATTAACCTCAGAACCTGACGATCTGCTTACTTCACAGGTAGTGTATGAACTGAGCAGATTTGCAAAAAATGATATCTCAGATGAGAAAAAAGCAGAGTTCAATGAAGCAAATGCCGTTTCAATCGATCATATCAGAAAAAACACATCAGATCTGTACGATGACAGTAATATAGAGCAGACACTGTATGATCTGCTGGCCATGGATGCTTATGACGAACAGATCAATGTCGGACATGTACTGGAAGCACTTTCAGATTCACAAAAATCAGACGGAAGCTTTGCAGAAAGCATTCATGTCACATCACTCGCCATACGTCTTATTGAGGGAATTCAGCATGGAAATCACGCAGTTATAACCGGAATAAAAGCATCGATCGACAAAACTGCAATTGTTACAAATGAACTCAATATCATAAATGCATCGATCGACTTGAGTTACATGTCATCATGCGACAAGGAACTTACTCTCAAAGCAGTTGCTATGAACGGTGACAAAAAAATATTTGATGACAGTAAGACGATCATACTCAAAAAGCCTGATGAATCGGATTTACAAAATTCATCTGACGGTGAAATATGGTTTAATACAAACGCAGTATTCAAGCTGAATGAAAATGTCGACAACGGAATAAAATTATTTGCAGAGGTATATGACAGAGATCTTCTTCTCGGAAGAAGTGTTGTCTTTGAGATCAAGCTGACAAGCCGTGACCTTGCCAAAAACTCTCAGATCGACAAGTTTTATCTGGAACTTGACAAATACAGCACATTGTCCGGTGTACCATGCGATGTCTCTGCAAAAGGAAATCTTCTTTACACATCAAATACGGATATAAAGGCTGACATAAAAGCCACTGTATCAAAAGACGAAAAAATTATTTCTGAAAAAACTGTTACTGTTGATCTGAATACTGAAAATACTTTTGTCTCAGCTGATCTGTTCGATTATTCATTTGACAGCAAGGCGTCAGGCGAATATATTTTCAAGGCAGAATGCATCTATAACGGAAAATCCATCTTAAGTGACAGCAAATCATTTTTTGTAACAGATTCCAAGCTTGATCCTGAAAATGAAAAGCATTTTAATGTTTTATGGCTGAATCCTGTACTGAACAATGAATATGCTTATGCAGGACAAAGTACTGATATTTCTGTCAGAACTGATATGATCTATGAGTCTGACGAAGCATTTGACGGACAGCTGTATATTACTGCACAAAATGTAAAGGATAAAACAGTTATCGCAGAAAAAACTTCTGATATATCACTTGAACCCGTAAACACAGATGCTCTTCCGGAAGACGGAAAAATGCCGGAATATAAATCTGAAGAGCTTCTCTCATTAACACCTGACACAACAGGACAGATCATTATTACCGCAGAGCTTAAGGACAGTGAAGGCAATACTGTAACATCATCATCCAAAAATCTGACAGTGATAACAAAAGCTTTCAGTGATCTGATCCTCTACTCTGAAAAAGACGAATCAGGCAGCGCGGTAAATCTCCGCTGGAACGATATAAGCACTGAAAAGGAAAGATACAACTATCAGCTTACAAGAAGGAAAAAAGGTGAAATATGGGAATCACGTTCCATCTGGAACGAAACCGATCCTATCAAAGTTCTTAACGTATATCCTGCAGAACCATATCTTAAAGAATGGATGGAATCACCTCTGGAAGGATCCGAACTGACAGCAGGAATGGGAATATTTGATATTGATTCAGTACATATCGGCGAATTTAACGATGCGCCTTCCGATTTTATGTATGATTCAAAAGGTAATTTTAAATACGATGTTATCTTTTTCGGTTCATCTGACTGCAACTCAAATCACGATCTCAGTGATGAAGCCTACACCGAGACACAGAAATTTGTCGATGAAGGCAGAGGCGTCCTCTTCGGACATGATACACTGTGTGAAAATTTCGGACACACGAATTTCTGCAAATTTGAAGAACAGCTCGGAATACTTGTTATCAATGACACATCTCTGAATCCGTCAGAATCTGTTACAGTATTAAAATTCGGAACACTCACAAACTACCCATGGATAATCCGCGGAACACTTGAAGTTCCTAACTGCCATTCATACGGTCAGTATGTCGGAGGTACACTCGCTGCTGAAGAATGGATGACACTCAATGCAACAAAACTCACTCATTCAGATACACATTCTCATTCAAACTTCTATCTCGTATCCAACAACAATCTCGCCATGATACAGACAGGTCACAGCAACGGCAGTGCAACAGATGACGAAAGAAAAGTACTCGCAAACACACTCTTCTATCTGTATCAGAGTGCACGCCGTACTACTGCGAAAGACACAACTTTCTATGATATAGACGCACCGGACATCCCTTCTGCTGATACTGAAACCGATGGAAAAGGTACATTTACAATAAATGCCTCATCAAAAGACAACAGCACAACTTATGAATACAGCATAATAGCAACTCCGTCATTCAGTGACGACAAAATTCCTGCATCAAATATCACAGAACACGAAACACTGAGCGGTCTTGCAGGATTTGTAGCAAAATTCAGTGACTCTGACAAGCCTGATATGACTCTCATCAAATATGATGAAAACGGAGAAAAGGTACAGGACATCATTGCTGCTGATGAAAACGGAAATGCTCTTATCACAATGCAGAGAGACGAAAAGAAAGACGGCAGATATATTCATCTTTTTGCAGTTGATAAAGCCAATAATGTAAGCAGTGAGATCATCATTGATACAAAAAATGCCGGATTGAAGGGCGATGTCAACGACGACGGTGTATTCAATGTCCTCGACATAGTACAATTAAAGAAATGGATACTCGCTGTTCCTGACACAAAGCTTTCAAATTCCAAAAATGCCGATCTTGACAAAAACGGAAAAATAAATATCATTGACTACTCAATGATGCTTCGTTTGCTTATTAATAACAACGCATAATCATTTATTAATACAGATATCCCGGGTCTCAAACCAGAGGCTCCGGGATATCTTTTTTTAAATTAAATTTTATTTGTTTTCATCCATAAAGTAAAAATATACATTTTCTGCATTTATCCAGCCGTAATGATCGTTGTCATCTGTGTCATTGCAGTCAAACCATGTTCCTTTATCAGTTGATACAGCTTTGTTTGCAGTAATGTGCCAGCCTTCCTCAAGCGGCCACTTGTCTGCTGATGCCTCAGATGTTTTTCCGTATATATAGTCATCTGTATATCCGCAAAGATTACCGCCGCTGCTGCTTCTTGCCTCTCCTGTAAAACCGGAAGGAAGATCAAATTCTTTCATGAGACTTTCCTTTTTATCAGAATAGCTTTCAGAAGACGCATAAATGCTTTCAAGTGCATCGCTTATAAGGTCATATTCTTCTGAAACATCTTCATCCATTTCGTTATAGTCAGTATTACGTATTCCGATAAAATATTTATTGCCTGAATAACCAAGCATTCTGTCAAGACCGGGACTTACATATTTTTTATTGTCCGATTCAAATACAAACTCAGTAACTGTTCCGTCATGACCTTTTTCATAAGCCTTTTTGGAAATCAGCCTGCCGCTGTCTATTACAAAATGGTTTTCCAGTGAAGCAGGAAATGTAAGTGCAAATCTTCCGTTTTCAAAAGTAACCTTAATTGATCCGTCTGGTTTTACCTTCGCAGATGCGCCTGCTGTCTTTATGTCATCAGTATACGAATATGGTCTATATATTTCTGCAGGTTCTGTTTCCTTAGGAGCTTCTGTATTTTTTTCCGATACAGCATCCTGTTTGTTTTCAGTAGAATGTTCCGGTTCTGCTTTTTCAGTGTCTGTTATTTTATCCGTAATATCCGATGTTTCTATTGAAGAAACCTCTGATGTTTCATCATCTGTCACAGCAGGTTTTACAGGATTATCATTGATCTTTCTAAAAACGCTGATTCCGACTGTCAGAAAAATCACTGCCGCAGCTGCAACTCCGCATATCGAAGTCCATGATATTTTTCTGGTTTTAACATTCTGAACCACCTGGGTATCAGCTTCGTCAACAAATTTCTCATTTACTTCGCCAAGGTCACGAAGAAGCTGCATAATTTTTTCATCATCTTTATTCATCCGAACCCTCCTTTCAATAAAGATTTTTTTCTTTTATATATTTTTTAAGATCCGCTCTGATCCTGAACAGAATAGATTTTAACGTTCCTTCAGGAATATTGTTTGCTTCTGAGATCTCCTTCAAAGATTTCATATAAAAATATCTCTGCATAAAATATATTCTTTTGTTCTTGTCAAGTCCTTCCAGGAACTCATTAAGTGCAGCTATTACCTCTTTTCTGTCAAGCCCTGCTTCAATATCAGATCCGGAGTCAATACACTCCGCAAGCTCATCAAGTGAAGCCGCAGTCTGTCCGTGATTTCTTTTTGCAGATGTCTTTTTTTCATACATATTAAGTGCCAGATTCCTCGTTATCTTCCCGATAAATGCTTTGAACAGAATCGGAACAGCCGGCGGAATCGCTTTCCATACCCTCAGAAAAGTCTCATTAACACACTCTTCCGTTTCACCAAAATCACCCAAAATATTATGTGCAATAGTCCTGCAGTAACTCCCATACTTCGCAGACGTTTCCATGATCGCACTCTCAGACCTGCTCATATATAAATTGATAATTTCCTTATCTTCCATTACTTTCCCCCTGATTTATAAGAAGCACATACTCCTTACATTATTATAGACCGAAGTCTCCAAAAAAGGTTTCATAAAAAAACACTCTTTTATCTTACCACAAACTAAAAAAAAAATCAAATTCATTGCGAAGGTTCAGCGCAATCGCAACCCCCATGCATATGCGAAGGTGCAGGGCGACCGCAAAGCCCTGCAATCACCTAAACGTTCCCATCAACTTACCCCTAAAAATCAAAAAAAAATTTTTTCCCCAAACCCTATTGACAAATGATTATAACCGTTATATACTGTATATATAACATATAAACAGTTCAAAACAAAGGAGGCATTAAATTGAAAATCTACCAAAACTCAACCGAACCCATCTACAAACAAATATCAGCCCAGCTGAAAGAACAGATCCTCACCGGAAAACTAAAAGCCGGAGACCCTCTCCCTTCAATAAGACTCCTCGCCCAGGACCTGAAAATCAGCGTCATAACCACAATGAAAGCTTATGAAGAACTAACCGCCGAAGGACTGGTCACAGCATCAAAAGGAAAAGGCTATTTCGTAAACGCACAGGATGAAAAAATGCTCACCGAACAGCACATGCGTCAGCTTGAACAAAACCTTTCCGATGCCATCTATTCCGCAAAAATTGCCGGCATCGGACTTGAAGAAACAGAACAAATTCTTGAAGCACTTTGGAATATGGAAGAATAAAAGGAGTTATATAAATGAAAAATGTAATAGAAATAAAAAACATAACAAAAAAATATAAAAATTTCAAGCTTGGCGAAATAAACGCTGAAATCCCATGCGGATTTGCAACAGCTCTCATCGGTGCCAACGGTGCCGGAAAAACAACACTGATCGACATCCTGTGCGGTGTTACGGCAAAAAACAGCGGTGAAGCCGTATATTTTGAAAACATGACCAACATCGACGACCCTGTTCTCAGAAACAAAATCGGCTACACATCATCAGCAGATTTCTTCCCGGCTGACTGGAATCTGAAAAAAATATCAAATTCAATGGAGCTTGCCTTTGATAACTTCAGCAAAGAAAAATTCAAGGAAATGTGCAGACGCTTCAAGCTGGAGGATCCTGACAGTAAAAAGCAAAAGAAACTTTTTCAGATGTCAGACGGAAACAAAATGAGAGCCTGTCTTGCAGCAATTCTTGCCAGAAACACTGATCTTCTTGTACTCGATGAACCTGCATCATCCCTCGATCCTCTGGCACGTGACCTTCTGTGTGACCTCTTCAGGGAATATCTCGCCGAACGTGACGGCGAACGCTCAATTCTTTTCTCAACTCACAACATTGCAGATATGGAATTTGTAACAGACTACACCGTTTTTATGTCAAACGGAAAAGTTATCGAACAGGGATTTGTTGAAGATCTCAAACAAAAATACATCCTTGTTCACGGAGATATTGAAAACGCCGAGGCTGCCAAACCTTATATGATATCTGCTTCATGCGGAAGAACAAGTTTTGATGGAATCGCATATGCAAAAAATTCAGAAGAATTAAAATGCTGTGATGCAGCAATCGAAATGCCGTCTCTCCAACAGCTTAGTGTCGGAATATTAAAGAAAGATGATGATGATGATGAAAATGAAAAATAAAAACAACATTTATTCCATGTCAAAGGCTCTAAAGATATATAATATTACCAGTATTCCAAAAACAACTGCTTATCTGTGTATTTTCAATCTGTTGACATACTTTATCCTGACTCTGATTATTCACACTTCTGCAGAATCTCAATCAGAATTGCAAAATCTCCTGATGATAGTAATTCTTTCAACCACTCCATTACTTATGCTGTCAAATTTATTTTCAAAAGTTATGCAGGGAAACAAATATATCAGATCACTCCCAAATGACTTTGAAATCTTCAAAAAAGCAAAATATGCCATTACACTTTCTGTTATCCTGTCTCAGATCATTTTTTCCATGATAATATGCACTGTAAATATAATAAAGCCTTCTATGGATTACGGAATACAATCATGCATCTCAATAACATTATTTTCACTTGTCGGATCAGGAGTATTAATTATTTTTCAAATATTTAAAAATACAGCAGCACAGCTAATTGCCTTCTTTATTTTACTTCTTTTTTCATTTTCAGGATTTATAGTAGTACCCCTAAACGACGGAAAACTTGGAATAATTCAGATAGCAGCCGGAATAACCGCAGTAATTCTCATCCCGTTGTCAACCAAAATAATGTTAAATGACTATAAAAAGAAATACTGGAAAAATTAATGGAGGCACAACTATGAAAAACAATGATTATTTAAAATCAGTTAAACTATATCTTACCGGAGCATCAAAATCATGTGTACTGACCGGATTAATCTTTACTCTGATTCCTATAGCATTTGCTTTATTTCAAAAGTCAACAGCTATCTTTTTTGAATATTTTGGCATTTTTATCATAATAGGAGATATTGATCAAAAAATAATCTCCTGCAAATTTTATAATTCATCAAGCCGAGGAAAACAGCTTTTTACATCTGTTCCTGTTTTTACAACACTTAGTATGATCATTATAAGCAGTATTTTCTTATTTACTGTATACGGTTTTGTCTTTGGTTTGGAAATAACAAAAAATTTTATATTTATTACGTCTTTTTTGAGTGCCTTATCTTTGATATCCATCATTATTCTAAGAAAAACTAATGTTTTTCTTTTCTCAATAGTATTTCTTTTTTCACTTATATTTTTGCAGCGAATAATGGACAACATTATTGTTTCTCTTGATTTTCTTTCAAAGATCTCATTTTCAGCTTCTGTGCTGACATACATACTGTTAATGGCAGCAGGTACACTGATTTCATTAAAAATACTTGAAAGAATCTGGAAAAAGAATGAACGAGTTAAGATAGAAAAAGCACCTTTGGTCTATTGGCAAAAAAACGAAGAAAACTATTAATACAAAAAACTCCCGATACAAATAATTCAGTTTTTGTATCGGGAGTTATTATTTATTTCCAAAATCACAGACCTTCATCCAGAAGTCTTCTGTACTCGTCCCAGCTTATCGCCTCGCCGCCCATGCTTTCAAGGTGGTCTGTATGGAACTGACAGTCTATCATGACAAAATCCTTTTCCTCAAGAAGTGCTGAAAGATGGATAAGAGCGAGCTTTGAACCGTTTTCCATGTCTGAGAACATGCTTTCTCCGAAAAAGCAGGCTCCGAGACATACACCGTAAAGTCCTCCGGCAAGTTCACCGTCGATATATGCTTCAACGCTTACAGCACATCCGGCTTTGTGAAGATCAAGGTATGCTTTCTCCATATCATCAGATATCCATGTGCCGCCTTCTTCATATTCCCTTTTCATACGACATCTGTGCATTGTATCAGCAAAATCTCTGTTTAAGATTATCTCTGTGTCATGCTTTTTCATAAACTTTCTCATGGAATGAGAAATATGAATATTTGAAGGTCTTATAATATACCTTTCCTTCGGACACCACCACATTATCGGATCATCCCTGTTGTACCACGGAAAAATGCCGTTGCTGTATGCAAGTATCAGTCTTTCAACTGAAAGATCTCCTCCGAAGGCAAGAAGACCGTCAAAATCAGCCAGGGTCGGATCCGGAAATGCTATTTCGTCAGTCAGTCTGAAAATTGCCATCTGTCTGCTCCTTTTTTATTTTATACGCTTTATGCCGTTTTTTTCAACCAGAAAAACATTTTTTGATATTTCCATCATAGCTTTGTCGTTGTAGGAATCAGTATAAAAAATATCGATCTGCTCATCGCCGTATCTTTTTCTGAATTCTTTGACTTTATTTTCTCTGAAATTAAGATATTCGACACACCTATTGTCTATATCAAAAACAGAACAGATAACATTTGAAGTACCGAGCCTCTTTTTTATTCCGTCGATAAGAAATGACGGACCTGCCGTGATGATAATATCGTCCTTTGATATTTTCTTTATAAGATTTTTGTTAAGTTTCTTTTTATTTTCCTTCCAGAATTCATTCACAAGCGCCTCTACATCATAATCTTTCTTTATGACTGATCTCATAAAAGCATTTATCAGAGCCACAACCTGCTCTGATTTTATCAGACAAAGCTTGTAGGTAATAAAGTTTAAAAGTATTCTTGGCAGCCAGAGTATGATCTTTTTGTTCTTTTTTATCATAAATAACGCAAAATCAAATGAACTCTCTCCCCGGTAAAGTGTATTGTCAAAATCAAATGCTTTCATAAAATCCCCCCCAAATAAAAAGCTTTTAATAATCTGCTGAATAATCCTTTTTATTTTATTATACCATTTTTCAGTCCAAAAATCCACGCATTTTGTCACAAAAACAGGACCCGTTTTTTTATGTTTAGGGTCCTGTTTATTCAAAGCTTTTCGCTGCTATAAAATATATACTGTCATACTGAAGCATTCGAAACAGTATCAGCACTGTATGTTCCTCTCCTGTCTCGCCCTGTTCTGACATAAAAGGCATTTTTGTCCTGATACATCATTGAATCAGCCTTTTTGATCAGTTCGGCCGGTGACAGTTCAGGATAATTCTTGTGAATTGCGTAGCCTATTGAAAGTGAAAGCTCGTCAACAAGTTTTCCTTTCCATACCTCTGTCTTTTGTCTGAGTGATGCGATAAGTTCAGACAGTTCTTTTTGCTCAAAACAACCGGCAGCCAGGAATTCATCTCCGCCTATCCTGAAAATATCATTCGTTTTATAAAATACATCTACTATACAGTCTGCAGCCCCTCTTATCAGTTCGTCACCAGCATCATGACCGATACTGTCATTTACTGCCTTTAAACAGTTGATGTCGATCATTATAAAGCACAGTGATTCTTCAATATTATCTGCTTTCAGTTTTTCCAGATACATTTCCATCGAGTAACGATTTCGCAGACCTGTCAGTCCGTCTGTCTGAGATATCTTTTTGCTTGTACTCAGTTCTCTGTTTCTCTTCTTTTCATGTATTCCAAAAAGAATTGTAAATATTAGCAGCAGTATTATTCCGACTGAATAAATAATAATACTCGGCAAAATAATACGGAAAACATTTATTTTATCCGGATTTTTATCCTCTATTACAAGGAACCATCCCGGAAGATCCATTTTTCTTATCATTTTAGCTGATCTGCCTTCTCTAAAATATGATATTTCATTTGTAGAAAGCTGATTCAAAATGTCTTCAGAATCAATATACATATTTTCGATCAGTGATCTTTCTGAAGAAACCAGAATAAGTCCGAAACGATCAGTTATGGAAATATCAAGATTATAATCCTCCTCATAACTTTCAAGATAATGCATCATCGATTCTATAGACATTCCGACACCGCATATTCCGATAAAATTATGATTTTCATCCCTTACTTCCATATTTACAAAAACAGCCAGTGCCATACTGTTGTCCTTGTCTGTATCAACGTTCAGTTCATATCTGATCCCTCTGTCTTTAAAATTATTGTACCAGACATCATTTTCATCATTATCCACATCCATGTATCTGCTTAATCCGTTATATGTATAATATGCTTTTGTTTTTTCTGAAGCAGCAAAAACCATCTGGTAACCATATTCTTCTTTTATATTTTTCATAAACTCAAGCATTTTTTCTTCTTCATCTGAGCCCTCAAGATTATTTTTCTTCAGTGCATCGGTTATTAATGAAGAACGTGCCATTGTTCTTGAAACATCTATCGGTTCTGAAACAGCTCCGTCAATTGTTTCACTTACCATATATACCAGAGCTGTACTGTCTTTTTCTGAATTTTTCTTTGAAACTTTGTTTACCGATACTGCACACGACAGAATTGACGCGCTGATACAAAGAAACATTATTATGATAACACATTCGATAAGAATATATTTTATCTTTTCTTCTTTGATCTCTTCTTTGTTTTTTTCCTTCAGGATCCACGCTATAAGGTAGCTTATACTGATACCGATACAGCCGAATGCATTTCCAAGCTGAATAAAAGAGATTTTTAAGTTAAATGCCTGAAGAGCAATTCCTACAAAAGGAGCGACCAGGAAGAAGTATATGGCATAACGATGAACACGCGGGATATATTTTTTTTCATGAACTGTAAAAAATATCAGAAATATCAGTGAAAGGAAGTTCATCCCGGAATATACATACCACAGAGGCATTCTGTAATAGACATTATACGCTCCGAAATTATACACACATCTGTAAAAAAGATTTACAACCGGAAAAATAAGCGACCCTGTTGTCAGCCCGTAAATAACAAATGAAAAAAATCTGTTGGGCTTTTTTCCGTTTTCCCGGATCATCTGAATAATATATCCGTTTGCAAATGCTATATTAAGTGGATTGAATACGCTGACAGCAAAAGAACATATCCGGTTCAGAATGCCGGCATTTGAAGCAGAGTTACCGTTATAAACACACCTTCCGGCATCAAACAGCAGAAGCACTCCTGCAAGGATAAGCAGAACGAACAGTCTTTTATCGCTCTTTTTCCGTTTGCCCGTAATTATCACGAACATTATACTTAAAACTATACTCACAATGATGCCGAACAGTTCTATCGTCGCCTGAATAATAGCAATATTATCCATACTGAGCATCTCCCCTTATATCATAAAATCCCTGTAGACATAATCTTCCGTGCAAATTTGAATATTTTTAACGTATGCAAACTTTCCCCAAATCCGTATGCTTAAAAACACAAATATACCTATAAATATTATAATACATTTATCCAAAAAAATCTATATATTTTATGATATTTTAGTTATTTTTTTAAAAAATTTGCTAATATCACCTCAAAACACTTTTCCTGAACACATCTTCAAGAGGATCCCAGTCATAATTTCTGTCATCCTGCATGGACTCAGCAAGCTTCTTATAATAAGCAAGCTTTTCTTCTATATATCTGTTGATCACATCCACCTTCGGAGCTTTGTCTGATTCTGACATTTTGATTTTCTTTTTTAGCAGTTCCTCAACATGTCCCTTCATATCTTCTTCAAGAACAGTATTGAACATCTCGTCAAACAAAACCGGCGGAGGACTTTTTTTCTCTTCGATCCATCTGCATGCAAGCAGAGGTCTTAACACATAAAAATATTTTTTGTACTTTACCATGTCATCCATCAGATATTCATGATAATTTTTGTTTGCCGTTGCATAATAGTGATACATGGCTGCTTTTTCGGAAAAATATTTTTCTGCTGTTTCTTTATAGATCTTTTTCCATTCATCAGTTGTATAGTATACGACCGGTGAATTGCTCCACTCAAAAAGAGTGGCATTTGATTTCTGAAAATGCTGAAGTGTTTTCTTCAGATCCCAGCCATTGATATCAAGCACCTCGTTGAGCTCCCAGTCAATAAAATCCTTGGTTTCACGAAGTGACAGATAAAACTCGCTGTTTCTTACATAGATAAACCTCACATCATAGTCACTGTCAGGTGAGGCAAATCCCCACGCTCTGCTTCCTGATTCGACAGCATGAAGGATCCTGATGTTTTCCTTTTCCTCTATTTCTCTTAATTTTCTTCGAACCAGTTCCTCTGCAGGTCCTTCAAAATCTTCATATTTCATCTCTTATCACCCTTTCGTTAATTTCCATCACCATCTCCTGCACCCTGTCCATATCAGGCTCATCAGGAAGATCGGTGTTTTCAGCTGCATAATGAAGTCTTTTTTCGTATTCGGAAAGCATATCATAAAAGCTGTCATCAAAAAGACCGTCAGCCTTCTGATATTTTCCGGAACGTATATCCATAAGAAGATCATGCTCTTTTTCCCTGTATGTATTTATCTCACCTTTTTCGAGAATATCCAGTGACATAATAAACAGTCTGACAAGATGCATTGCATGCTTGTTGAGATGAAGGTCATCCTTCTTTTTGTTATGTCCTCCGAACTTGTCATAGTTTCTGACAACGTTTGACATGATGTTCCACATTCCTGTATAGTCTCTGAGCGGATAGTGCTTCAGATCTGCATCCATAAATATCTCAGTTTCAAAATCAGGATTTTCGGCTTTGTCTATATAAATGTTCATTTTTCCGTTTCCAAAGCACTTGTATCTTGAATTGAACTCATACATGGAATTTTTAACGGAATTAAAAATATGCTTTTCCTTCTCACTCTGCGGCATTGATCCTCTGGCAAGTGCATTCTGCAGTCTTCTCAGCTGTGCATCTGCATAACCTCCGAATGACTGTATAGCTCTTTTTGACAAAAACAGCTTTTTGTTGTCAAGGAGCATTTTCCCAATGTCGTTTAAGTACAGATAATGCTCATCGTTCAGTCCAAGAAGCTCTATCGTATTCGGGTTGCAGCTTAAAAACAGCTGAATTATTTTATTGAACGCAAAGATTACAGTGTCCGTATTTTCATCCGTATACTGCTCATAGGATGAAAGACCTATGAGATCCGATTTTCTGTTTAGCGTTATTCCCCTGACATCTATGTCACTTGTTCCGATATTTGTACCGTATGAATAGCTGCCGGCAAGTCCGAGCAGAATGACATGCTTTCCAAGATGTTCATCAGTCATTAAAAAATCATATTCTTTTCCTTTTAATATTTCATCAAATTTTATCAAAATATATCATCTCCCTTTATTTGTTCTCAGATAAATATACATCAAGTATAGCATAAATAAAATTTGATATCAACAAAAAACAAGCGCCTGCCTGATACAGCAGACGCTTTCTTTTAATAAATTTCGTTTTGTTTTTCTTTTTAAATAATTATCTGCATTCAAATCTGACCTTTGAGATCACTTCGTTTGCCTTGCTGTAATCTGTCTCAGGACCTCTGAGTCCGAATCTGCATCCGGCAAAAAATGCAACCAGTAAAACGATCATTGAAACCGGGAATGATATCAGTGCAAGTATTGCCATAATTGTAAGCGGAAGTGCAAAGCATTTTCCTTTTTTTGTATAAACACAAAAATCATTGTCCATACCTTTGCTTATAATATTTCCGACCCACTTGCATACTTTCTTAAAACCATCTTTTAAATCCATACTTTTGTCCTCACCTTTGGAATAATCATTTGTTGTCATAACTGCTGTCTCCTCTCTGTATAATCCTTCTTTTTTTAATGCTTCTTCAGCTGTGCTGATATCCCAGTCTGTTCCTTCAAGTATTTCATATGCAGTATCATAAGAAATATCAGCATGTCGCCTCAGATAATCTACTTTTTCATTAATGTCCATTTTTTACTCCTCTCTTATTTTTGTTTGTTGTCTCTTTCGATGGTTTTATTGTACAGTATTATTTTTAAAATAAAATGCATGTTGTTTTAAAATAAGATTAGAGTATTATTAATTAGTTTTTTATTTTTTCAAAGCTCTGCTTTTAACAAGCAGAGGCGATTCGTAGAATCGGTTTCCGCTCAGTCGGAGATTGTACTCCGACTGAGCGGAAAGATAGAACCCGCCGCCTGCAGAGCAATGTCATCAACTTAAGCGATTTAACGTTGATTTTGAGCAAACTATATTGAAGGATGAGATTTTTTTCTTAAATAAGATCTTCCTGGTCTTACAGGTATAACAGCGTGAATAATATTCCGGTAAATATTCGATAAAAGAATATTACGACTTCTATTTGAAATAGAATAAAATAATCTTATAATATAGTCGTCAATCAGAGATATTACGCAGCTCATATTAGCTTTGTATTTATACTTGTT
>JAZQPR010000279.1:0-12150 GCA_045628605.1 Oscillospiraceae bacterium | reverse complement strand
GAAAAAATAAAAACCCCTTAAGGGGTAACTGAGAATGAAATGCAGTTGGTAGACCTATTCTCAGCCCACTTAAGGGGCAGTGTCAGTAACAAGCCCTTATAGGGCTTTCACATACTACCCGTTTTACGGGTAGTTTTGATTGAAAACTAAAGATATTTTTCAATTGTGTCAGTCAGATTCCGAATATTTATAGGTTTTCCGACATGATCATTCATTCCTGCTGAAAGCGAAGCTATTCTGTCCTCCTCAAAGGCATTTGCAGACAGTGCGATGATAGGAACATTTGAATCCGGATACATTTTTCTGATTTCCCTTGTTGCCTCATATCCGTTCATAACAGGCATCTGGATGTCCATCAAAACAATATCATAATAATAATCGCCTTTTTCCTTCATCATCTGTACAGCAACTGAACCGTCAACAGCCGTTTCTACGATCATTTTTTCTTCTTCGAGGATATCACAGGCTATCTCTCTGTTCAGTTCATTATCCTCAACAAGCAGAACGACCTTTCCTGCAAGACTTGTCTTACGGGTTTCTTCGTCAGCATCTTCCTTAACTAAATTTTCTTTCTCAGAAACGATTTCGTTTTCATAATGTTCGCATATCTTAAGAGGAAGAGTGACTGTAAATTTACTGCCCTTTCCTAAAACACTGCTGCACTCTATAGTACCGTTCATGGCATGTGTAAATGATCTGCACACTGCAAGTCCAAGTCCTGTACCCTGAATACCGCTTATAGTCGATGTTTTTTCACGTGTAAATTCTTCAAACGCATGCTTTCTGAAATCTTCACTCATTCCGATACCGTTGTCCTCAAAAATGAACCGGTATATTCCTTTTTCATCTTCTTTTCCGGCCTGTTCACATTTTACAGAAATAACGCCGCCTTCATTTGTGTACTTGACAGCATTAGTAATGATATTAACAAAAACACGTATACACATTCCGACATCCATCAGCACATATCTGTCTGTAATATTTTCGAAAACAAAACTTAATCTGATATTTTTATTCTCGGCCATTTCAATAAGTGTTGCCTGTATCGAGTCAAATGAGTTATAAATATCTGTCGTTTTTTCATCAGGCTGAATTTTACCTGATTCTATACGGCTCATATCCAGAATGTCGTTGATCAGAGAAAGCAGCAGGGAACCGGAGAGCTGAATTTTATTCAGACAGTCCTCAACACGTGATTCGTCATCCGTATGCTTTAAAGCAATATCTGTAAAACCGATGATCGCATTCAGAGGTGTTCTGATGTCATGAGACATATTAAATAAAAAGCTTGTTTTCGCCTTGTTGGCGGTCTGAGCTGCTTCAAGTGCTTTCTGAAGTTCCTTTTGCTTTGTTTCAAGCTGAAGCTGATGCTCTTTTTCCTTCTTCATCTGTTTATCCATCGAATGAATACCGGCAACAAAGCCTGTCATTTTACCATTTTCCTTTATTACTGACATCTTAAGCTGATAAAAACGTATCTCTGAGTCGATAAGCATTCTGAAATTAATATAATCAATGTCCGACTTTTCAAGGACTTCAAGCACTCTTTCTCTTCTTGTTTCTGCTATGAAAGATGCTCTGTCCTCCTCATAAATAAGGTTAGCATTGAGAAGATCAAGTCTTTTAGAGAAATTCGACTCATTTTCCCATTCAGGAATATGCTTTTTCAGATAATCAGAATCTCTGTATATGATAGTTTTGTTGTCAAGCTTTGTATTATACAGTTCAACATAGTAAACACTGGAATAGTCATCTGTAAGTGCTCCGATAATATGATTTATCTCCTTGAGTCTTTCACGAAGCTCATGACTGTCCGCTCCGAATTTATCGATAACACTGAAGCTTAGTATAAATTCTTCAGGAGTGTCATCTTCATGCTTTGAGATGACATACGTTGAAACAGTGATCCATTCTGTCTGGCTGCCTAAAGCTGATTTGTAGGAATATGAGCGCTTCTTTTCAGTAAAAAGAACCCGTCTTACATTTTCCAGATCTGCCAGACGTAAAAATACAGCTCTTGTTTCTCCTTCCTGCGTCAGTGCATACTCTTTTATTACCTGACTGTATACAGCTGTTTTTCCTTCTTCAACTGTAGGATAGTATCCCGGAGATTTTAAAACTGTTATTATATCAGTATCAAGATTTACAGAAAAAAGTGCGAAGAAGTCTTCATTCACCATATTCTGAAAATTATTTAATACGATATTCTGATTGTTGTCAGTAAAGCTTATCAGAAACTCTGAGCTTGAAAGGGTAAGGGCTCTGAATTCATACCATAACGGTACACCCGAAGAAATATTTCTGTAATAAGCCTTGTATTCTCCTTCTTTTTCAAGCTTCTCTGCCAAAGTTGAGATGTTAAGCGCCTCAAGCATTCTTTTCCGGTCAGATTCAAAAACTTCATTTTCTACATATTTTTCCAATACATCATCATATTTTTCTGCCGAAGCATAGGTTCCGGAATGCTGACTGCTCTGATACATGATCTGAAGAGTATTTTTTTCACGGTCAACGATATACAACGATTCCGCACCTGACAATTTTGCTATCTGTTCTTTTCTGATCTTTTCAGTTTTCTCTTCAAGTGCTGAATCAACTGCATTTTGTTCGAGCTGCTTCAGCGTCATGTCCTTCTGAAGAATAGTTGTTACCAGGATAAGTGCGACTGCAGCTGAAATAACAGACAGCTCCAGATTTGTAAAGTAAGATGCGATCACTGCTGCAACAGGTGCAATGTAATAAAAGCAAAGTAAAAATATCGCTTTTGCACCGATTGCCTTCCGTTTTGAAACAGTAACAGAAGCAATATATATTATAACTATAAACTGAATCACCCGGATATACACCGGAACACCGTATTCAGCAATGTCTATATTGTTTTTATACACAATTATGTGACCTGCAATATATTCATATACAGTAGCACCGATACTGACAACCGTTAATATAATAGGTATCCGGAAAATTTTAGGTTTTAATCTTGTCTTTGAAGATATATACGCTTCACAGTACTTTGCAAAAAATATGATTATAAGTTCGCCCGCTGTATATGCAAGAAGATTTATCACATAACTGAAAATATAATAAAAAGAAGAAGACGTTGCTGTATAACTGTAAGAAAGAGCATCCGTAAACAGCGAAAACAGCTCTGCTGTCAGACATATTTTCAGCCACTTTACGCAATTTGAGTTATCCTGGGTATTGTACTGTCCAAGCAATGCGATCCCTATAAACACAGCTTCGACGTATTCCACCAGTGCAACTTCATTCATATATTTTCACCCCACGATCCCCGATCCATATAAAATGGATAATATATCATAAAAAACGATTACGAAATATTAATTTTATTATACATCATTTTATGCACAAAATCTACATTTTTTATGCAATTTTGTTGCTTTTTTTATTTCGTGATGTTATCAAATTTGATAAATAGTTATAAAAAAGCTTCATATCATTCCGTAAGGACAAATGATATGAAGCTTTTTGTTTTATTTACACGACATCAGCCATGAAAATTAAGATTCAAAATAAAATGTTATTCTTCTTCACCGAGTTCAAAATCAATGACTGCAGGCTGCATATCATCGAAAACTATTGTACTGATAAACTGATCAAGCTTTTCTTTGCCGATATAATATGCATTCTGGTATTCGAAAATATTTGTTACTATATATCCGTCTTCAGTAATTCCGAATGATTTGTCTGAAATGCCGATAACAGGTATGGAAACAGATATATCATACTTTACAGAAAAATCAATATCGTCAGAAATACAGACTGCATTTCTGCTTTCTTTTAATATTTTCATCAAAAGTTCATAGTAATATGATCTTGCAGGAGTTTGAGTTTCCTTTAGATACAGCTCTTTAAAAACAGCATTGTTTTCAAAATCTGTGTCATCAAACATATTTCCAAGTGATGCAGGAAAATATGATACTGAAGTATAGGAATAAAAATATTCGTCTCCTTTAAACTGTACAGCCACAGCACAGTCGGCGGAAATATTTTTTATTTTAAACAGTGTCACATCTGCTTCATGAAGCTCCAGTGTCTGAAAATCCTGACCGGTTATTTTTATCTCATCGAGTTTTTCGCCTGTCATATTTTGAGGGACTTTTCCGCACTGCGTTACAAAATCATTATTTTTATAGTTAAAGCTTATATACTTTTCAAATATTTCGCTGTCGTTCCAGGAGGGGAGTACATACATTTCTTCGGCAGATTTGACAGAGGTTTTTGAAGGATCTGCAGCAGGCTCTGATGTAATGCTGCTGACTGCAGAAGAAACGGCTGATGTTACGTTTTTTTCAGGCTTTTTTTCAGCCACATTAGATGATTCCGGTTTATTTTGCTCTGATATCTTTTCTGTATGCGATGATGTAACTGCAGATCTATTCTTCTTTTCTGAAGTTTTAGACTCTGTTGCGGCAGGTTTTGTTTTTTTATCTGCAGCGCCGGATTCTGCCATAACCGAAGACTCCGCCGGAACCGTCGGGGCAGTGCTGATATTTTCGGAAAGAGTCACCTCTGCTATCGGAACTTCAGGCTTTTTAACATCGGGGATAAGTGTTTTTAAGGCGAAAACGGCAAGACAAATACATGCAGCAGTAGCAGACACAGAAATAATAATATTTCTTCTGATCCTCCTTTTTCGTTGGATCTCATTGCGTATTTGTATTACATATTCAAGTATTTGCTTAGATTCCTTCATATTCAAAACCTGCTTTCTCCAGTTCGGATTTCAGTGATTTCTTTGCTCTGTAGACAAGATCACCGATCTGGCGTTTGGATTTTTTCATTACTTTTGCTGCTTCAAATGTATCAAGCTCTTCAAAATAAATCAGATACAGGACCTGGCTGTAATCTGAACTGAGCTTTTTCATGACAGAACATAATTCTATCTTTGTTTCATCCTTAAGATACTGCTTTTCGATATCAATTTCATCTGATATCGAAAAATATTCGTCAACCGGCTTGTCTGAAAATCGTGACCTGTGCTTTAAATAATCATATGCGCAGTTTCTGGCGATAGTATACAGCCACGTTTTAAAAGATGATCTGTTATTGAATTTCGGTTTGTATACAGCCAGCTTTACAAATGTATTCTGCATGATCTCCTCAGCAGCACAGATATCATTTACTATACTGTTTATAAAAAGCGAAATGCCGTTATGGTAACGGTCAATTATTTCACCCAGTCCGCTGTCGTCGCCGTCAAGATAACGGGCATAGCATTCTGCATCGTTTACCATGCACTTATTCACCCCTTAAAAATATTTACTCTCTGTATATTAGACTCCGAAATCTGTGATTTTTCGCACTTGTTTTTTAAATAATCCCTTAATTATCTGAAAGTAATCTCCCGGAAGATTTTTTCTGAATAAAACAGGGAACTGCATGATACTATGCAATTCCCCGTAACAGAAGTATTAATTACTGTATTAAAGCTTTGAAAGCTTATCTTCCAAGCCTGATATCCTCTTTGCAAACGTACTGTTTAAGTCGTGCAAGATCTGCGATATCAACATTTCCGTCGTACTGAACATCGGCAGCCTCTGTCTGAACAGAATCAAATGTGAGATCATTCAGCAGGTACAGTGAAAGAAGTGAGAGATCGGTAAGATCTGCAATCCCGTCAGAGTTCAGATCCCCGTAGACCAAAGCTGCTCCTGATATGTCGGTATCTGATGTGGTTATATCAGCGTTGTGTACTGCATAAGATGATTCTTCCATCAAAAATATCAGACTGCTTCGGCTGATACTGTTATCAATAATAAAGTCCCTTATCATTTTGTTTTGCTGCTTGTCAGCGTTATAGGCATAGATGATATAAACCTTTTCTTCTTCTTTGCTGTCAAAAAAATATGCTGATACAATATTGTTTTCACTGGTGAAATTTGTGAGCATTTCGTAAATCAATGCATGGTCTGTTATCATTTCGCCTTCATCAGCAGGGAAGTCAGCAAAAACATTATCATATTCTATATAGCCGGTATACTTAAACCATACATTCGAGTCATCTATTCCGTTAAGAACACAATATTTCTGAGCTGCATTCAGTTCAGCCTCATCGGCACTTTCATAGATAACATAAGCATGCTCTAAAAGAAGATCAACTGACAAACTGTGGTTTTTAAAAGCTTTGTCTTCATATTCTGCATACACGTTTTCCTTAAGCTTAATGCATATATCGTTTAAAAGTGCAGCCTTTTCTTCATCTACCTGTGTAACACCGTCAGCAACAGGGAGTCCGGGATTGTATGCGGCACTTACCATTGTTTCACCTGATGCATCTTCAGGATCCTCAGCTGAGACAAACGGTACTGAAGTGGAAAGAGCGAGGATAAGAGCGGAAAACAAAGCTAAATTAGAGTTGGTGATTTTTTTCATAATACACACTTCCTTTCGATAAAGTCTGATTTTTTAGAGAGTAAATATTTTTCAGGTAAAAACAAAATATATTTTGCTTTCTTTAAATTAGACTTTGAAAGGATTAATTTTTCGCAGTAAAAAATAAATTTTTTCAGATAATTTATTCCTTAACTATTATAGCATTATCAGCACGATATGCCAATAGTAAAATGCAAAAAATTTACTTATAATATTAACAAATTACTTTTTGAACAAATGATATCTTACTAATAAAATAACATATTCTGTCCGGTGCTTTTTTATTTAATAATAACGTTCCAGTCCTTATCGTATATAAACTCCGATAAATCATCGTTATCAAACACCTCAAGCAGTTCTTTGAAATCCTTGACTGTATTGTAGCTGCCAATTTCACTCCTGCTGACCCACTCCATATTACCTTCATCAGAAGATTTCAGATTTCCTTCATACTCATTTGTCTTGTATAAAAACACAACATATCTCCCATGATCTCCGCGAAACTGCTTGACTCCGCACAGCTTCGGATTTTTTATGGCAAGACCGGTTTCTTCCTTCATTTCTCTGACAACAGCATCCGTAAAGCTCTCATAAGGCTCAACATGCCCGCCCGGAAAGGTATATCCCTGCCAGTCCGGTTTTTTTCTGTTCTGAAGAAGAATTTTGTCATCATGATATATCATACAAAGATTTGTAAGTTCTATCGGTTCACTGCGGTCCATTTTTATTTCTCCTGTTAAAATAAAATATTCAAGTGCTATTAATATTATCATAATGAGGCTGCAAAGTCAATAAATATTCTACTTAAAACAGAGAAGTTTTATTATATCAATTGAAATACATTGGTCAAAATGTTATAATATAAATAACAGAAGCAGAGCTTTGAACAAATAAATATTTTTAAGGATAGAAAAATGAAATCAAAAACAAAAAAAATTCTTAATATAGCAGCTTTATTTTTGATTATTGCAACTGTATTGTATTATCCATGCTCCGGGATATATAAATCTGTTAAAACAAGTATTGATAATGCAAGACTTACATCACTTGGTTTATCATCATCAAAAGACTATATCAAGGAAAAATACAATTTTGAACCTGATGATCTGCAACTGATATTAAAAGGCTATTCACTAAGTTTCTTTTTTTCAGAAGATTCTGCATGGTTAAATTTTCATGGAAATTACCAGGGTAAAGAATACTATGTAAACACTTATATTAATAATAACACAGTAGAGTTCTGTGCGGACACCTATCAAAAAGATGAAATATATTCTGCTATATCTGATTATATGGAAGAATATTTTGAACTTGTAACTATTCCGGATATTTGGTTATCTTCGTATAAAACAGAACGTCTTGGATTTACTGCCTTAGATATGATGGACAAAAGCGATTATTACGACAGTACAAATCTGATGCATATTCTGGAGGACAGCCAAGGGGAAATATCATTAGCTGTATATAATGATGATATTTTAACCAAGGAAAAAATAACTGAAATAGTTCACAATCCGAAAATTAACATTCAAATCGCATATTTTAAATCCCCTGAAAAATTAAATGAGTATTATAACTCGCTTTCTGAAGGTAAAACTAAATATTTTGAAGAGTCACTTAGAGAATATATGTCTGATTTAAAATACGAACATATTTTTTACTATAAAAATGATTAAGTTACTTGTGATCATATTCTCACGTTCAGTCCAAAAACAAATTTAAGGGAGTACATTTTATGTTTAACGGTAAAGCTGCAGTAATAACAGGCGGTGCAAACGGGATAGGGAAATGCATCGCAGAAGAATTCAGAAAAAACGGCGCTTTTGTTGAAATAATAGATATAGCCGAAGGCGATCATTTTGTCGGTGATCTTTCAAAGAAAAGTGATATTGAAGCTTTTGCAGATATGGTAATTAAGAAATACGGATATATTGATATTCTTGTAAACAACGCAATACCCTTGATGAAAGGCATCGACGAATGTTCATATGAAGAATTTTCCTATGCTCTTGCAGTAGGAGTGACCGCTCCGTTCTATCTTTCAAAGCTGTTTTCTCCATATTTCAGAAAAGGCGGAAGCATTATAAATATTTCTTCATCCCGCGACAGAATGAGCCAGCCTCAGACAGAAAGCTATTCTGCAGCAAAAGGCGGAATTGATGCACTTACGCATTCGCTGATGATGAGCCTCGCCGGTCATGTCAGAGTAAACTCGATTTCACCGGGATGGATAAATACTTCAGATTCAGAATTTACAGGTGCAGACGCATATCAGCAGCCGTCAGGGAGAGTCGGAAACCCGCTTGATATTGCAAATGCCGTTTTGTATTTATGTTCAGAAAAAGCTGAGTTTATTAACGGAGAAAACATCTGCATAGACGGCGGTATGACAAAGCAGATGATATACCATAATGACTTTGGATGGAAACTGGATTAAAAAATAATATTTGAAAAGTAAAAAAAAGAAGGGAAACCGAAAACTATTATTCAGGGTCCCTTCTATTTTTTATTCTTTTTCACGTCTGTATTACTTCTCAGATATAATCTCCTCAAGTATTTCTACGGCAGTTTTGACCATCCTGGGACAAAACTCAGTAAATAAATTATTTTTCACAGCATATTCAGCGCCTTCCTTTGTAGAAATATCGCATTTAAGAAGATCTTTACAAAGATATGAGCCGCATCTTTCAGCAAATCGGTTCATCATTTTGTCATTTACTTCATTTGCTTTCATCCTGCTTTCCATATCAGTACTGTCATATTGTCCGTACAAAGAACCAAGAACCATCAGCGCTCCTGTACATGCTCCGCATACTTCACCTTTTCTCATTCCTCCGCCAAAACATGCTCCCATTTTTAAAGCCTGTTCTTCGCTCAGTCCGCATTCATCTGCAAAAGCAGCAAGTACTGACTGTGAGCAATGAAATTTTTCGTTAAAATATTTTAAAGCTTTTTCCTCATGTTCCATATTATCATTTCCTTTTCATATTGTTGTATTAATTTCCAAGTCAGGTAAATGACCTTATTATCACACAGATAATATCTGAAAATTATCTATCCATATTATATCATTAAAATTTTAGAGCGTCAATATAATATACACGCAACAAAAAGTGAAAAACATATATATAAATTATATCGTTTTTCTCACGTTTTTCTCAATGAGTTTATTCAAAAATATATCTTGATAACAGTTCATAAAAATGCTATACTATAAAAGTGTTTCCGGAAAAAACACTTGACCCGTACTATAAAAATTATATGGAGAATCAATTTATGTGGCTTTTATTTACTCTTGCAACTACTCTTATCTGGAGTTTAGCTGAACTATTCTATAAGAAAGGGGCACACCCGGATGAGAAATATGCTCATCTGAAAATCAGTATTTGTGTAGGCGCAGTTATGGGAATCCATGCTGTATTTACTCTTCTTACACAGGATATTAATTATGATCCTGTAAACATACTGATATATCTGCCTGTATCCCTTCTTTATATCCTGTCTATGGTATTTTCTTATTTTGGAATGAGATTTATAGAGGAATCAATTTCAGATCCGATTGAAAACACCTCCGGCGCTATATGTTCGATTTTATGTGTAATATTTCTTAAAGAAAAAATTTCTTTAATATCTGCTGTAGCAATTTCCCTGATTGCAGTCGGAATACTTGGAGTTGGATTTCTGGAAAGTCATGGCGATACAGACCGAAAGAAAAAGCTCGGCAAAAAACTTGCCATAATAGCATTTTGCATGCCGTTCCTGTATGCCGTCATGGACGCTTTCGGAAGTTTTCTTGATGTGTACTACCTTGATGATGCTGCTAACAGTCCGCTGACCGGAATTACTGAAGAAACAATTGAACAGGTTGCGAATACCAGTTATGAGATCACTTTTGCGTTATTCGCATTAATTCTGTTCATCTTTTTAAAAATAAAAAAAGTATCTTTCGAACTTCCAAAACAGGGAGACAAGGCACTTGCAGCAGTATTTGAAACTGCCGGACAGCTTACTTACGTATTCGCAATGAGCGGAAACGGCGCAATTGCAGCACCAATCATCTCTTCTGTCTGCGTTTTCTCATTATTGCTCTCAAGGATCTTCTTAAAAGAAAAGCTCTCCAAAAAACAATATGCATTTATTGCAATCGTTATTTTAGGTATTCTGACACTGGCGGTTGCCGAAGAATTATAACTTACTTTGTTTATTTATCATATTCCGCGTTTAAAAAGCAATATTAAACGCGGATTATTATTTATTTCAGGGGGGGATTTATATTAGTCTTAAAGAAAAAGTGAAAAAAATAAATAAAGAGATACCCGCAGTGTTTCTTGCTTTAAAAGACAAGGAAGTTCCGCTTTCAGCAAAAATAATAGCCGGGATCACAGTCGGATATGCTTTATCTCCGATCGACCTGATCCCTGATTTTATTCCGGTACTTGGATATCTTGATGACCTTGTTATACTGCCTCTTTTAATAACACTGACCTTTAAGCTTATACCTCCGGACGTCCTTGAACGATGCAAACACGAAGCAGAAGGTCTCTGGAAAGACGGAAAGCCAAAGAAATGGTATTATGCCATTCCGATAATATTGGTATGGATACTTGTAATCCGGATCATTGTAAAAGCAGTTTTTCTTTGATCTTAAAATATTTCTGCAGAAGACACAGATAAAAAAGCACATTGAAGTACGAATTTTCGTAACTTTAATGTGCTTTTAACATTTTCAATGAATTAATTTGTATTTTTTATCTTATCCAGCATCTCCTGGGAAACATGAAGATATTTTATTATCATCTCATCAGAAGCACCTTCCGATATCATTGTTCTGACGGATTGTTCAATTCCTTGCTCAATACCTCGTTCAATTCCTTGTTCAATTCCTTGCTCAATTCCTTGCTCAATTCCTTGCTCAATTCCTCGTTTAATTCCTTGCTCAATTCCTCGCTCAGTTCCTTGCTCCAGACCTCTGTTAAATCCTTTTTCCTCAGCAACATCTATATAAAATTCAAATAAATTTGCACCCACGTCGCTCATCGCCTTTCTGTATTCAGCCGTAAGTTCAATGTCATATTCATTTTCGAGAATTTCCTGTTTTTTATCGTTTTCAAGATCCGGTGCAAACAGAACTGAGAGCATGTTTATAAGTCTGTTATGATTGTTGTCAGAGTCATAGTTCCTGTGAAGACAGATCATAATGACTTCCATAACATCATAGTCGCTGTTCTCGAGTTTAACATTTCCTACCACATTTTCTTCAGTAATGCGATATCTGTTCATCGAATCTTTGTAGTCGTTGGCCGGATTAATGCATATCCATATTGAAATAACCTTTTTGATATCACCGTAGTCAGAACCTTTAAATTCAGTACAGTACTGTGATGATATAAGTCTTGCATCGTAATAAAAACCTCGTTTTACAAGCGGATATCCCGGGTTGAATCTATTCTGAGGCTCGAGGTTTATGATGAATTTTGTAAGAGTGGTTTCATTCGGAAGGTAAGCATAAAAAACAAGATCAAAAAAGACAGTTCCTTCACCGGCGATCGCACTTTCGTTACTTTGACCGTTTATTTTTTCAGGCTTACAGGAACCTTCAGACCCGCGAAGCTTACGGCTTTCGTCAAAATCTTCCTTCTGAATGTACTTTTCCTTAATATCATTTACATCGATATTTTCAAATTCTTTTACGCATCCCTTTAAAATATGAGCGATGATCGTTCTGTATTTTAAAAGAGTTTTAGCCTGTACATC
>JAZQPR010000278.1:0-3489 GCA_045628605.1 Oscillospiraceae bacterium | reverse complement strand
TTCAAAGCTCTGCTTTTAACAAGCAGAGGCGATTCGTAGAATCGCTGACCAAACAGTCGGAGATTGTACTCCGACTGTTTGGTCAGATAGAACCCGCCGCCTGCAGAGGCGGGGGATATCCTCTGTGTTGTTATAACCCCTCTTGACATACGTTGAGAGGGGTTTTTTGACGGGGTTGAAATATTTCTTGTTTTCATGTATAATATAAGTATATTACAGGGAGCTTTTGATTAAAACCGGCTCACAATAGAAAAGAAGGTGTACTGTATGAACAAAGAAAAAGAAGTTGAAAATAACAGCATGATAAATGATGAAATTGAGAACATATTAAAAGAAGCAGAAATGGCAGAATCACCCGAAATATATCCGGTAATTCCAATGAGAGGCGTAGTAGCCTTTCCGAAGCTGGTTATTCATTTTGATGTTGTAAGGGAAACATCTGTAAATGCAATTCATGAAGCTTTGAAAAAAGACAGAAAGATATATGTGGTTGCTCAGAAGGATATTTTTGCAGAGGAACCTGAAAAAAGCGGTTTATATAAAACAGGCGTTATAGCCGAGATAAGACAGGTGCTTAAAACACCTGATGATATACTCAGAGTTGTAATTGAAGGCATCAGCAAGGCAAAGGTTGTTGATTTTCATAAAGTTGAAGAGAGCAATAAGCCTTACTACGAAGCACAGGTAAAGAAGATAAAGGACAGTAAACGGGCTAAGGCTACAAACGCTGAGATAGAGGCACTTGCAAGATCTGTAAAGGATGCATTTGAAAGATATTCATCTCTTGTGCCGCGTATGCCGTCAGAACTTGCTGCATCCGTAATGTGCGAAAATAATCCTGAGGAAATTTTTGAAAATATAACATTCAACGCAAGTTTCCAGTTTGCTGACAAGCAGGAGCTGCTTGAGCAGAACAATATTTTTGACAAGCTTTCAGTTCTGTTTGCAATTATGACAAGAGAAATTGAAGTTCTTGAAATTGAGCAGCAGATACATGATCAGGTCAAGGAAAGCGTAAATCAGAACCAGCGTGATTTCATTCTCAGAGAGCAGATGAAGGTTATTTCAAATCAGCTCGGAGAAGATGATGAAAAGGAAGAAATCAACGAATATTATAAAAAGATAACAGAGCTGGAGCTTGATGACAAGATCGAGGAAAAGCTCTTGAAGGAAGCAGACAGACTTTCAAGACTCCCATCAGCTTCACAGGAAGCTTTTGTCATCAAAAATTATCTTGATACAGTTCTTGATCTTCCATGGAAAAACAAGACAAAGACAAAAATTGACATAAAAAAAGCTGAGTCAATACTTGACAAGGATCACTACGGACTTAAGAAAGTCAAGGAAAGAATTCTTGAAAGCATTGCCGTTCATGCGATGAATCCGGAAGTTTCAGGTCAGATAATCTGTCTCGTGGGACCTCCCGGTGTTGGTAAAACATCAGTTGGACGTTCAATAGCAAGAGCACTCGGCAGAAAGTATGTAAGAATTTCACTTGGCGGCGTCAGAGATGAATCTGATATCAGAGGTCACAGAAAGACTTATGTAGGTGCTATGCCGGGTAGAATTATAAACGCAATGATCCAGGCAAGCGTTAAAAATCCTCTTATTTTGTTTGATGAACTTGACAAGATGAGCAATGACTTCAGAGGCGACCCTTCTGCTGCGATGCTTGAAGTTCTTGACAGCGAACAGAATAAAGAATTCAGAGATCATTTTGTTGAACTTCCGTTTGATTTAAGCCAGGTAATGTTTATTACTACTGCAAATACAACAGATACCATTCCTGCGCCTCTTCTTGACCGTATGGAAGTAATAGATATTACAAGCTATACCAGAAACGAGAAATTCAATATTGCCAAAAAGCATCTTGTTCCGAAGCAGATAAAGCAGAACGGACTTAAGAACACTCAGATGAAGGTTACTGACGAAGGTATATACAAGCTTATTGATTCATATACCAAAGAAGCCGGAGTGCGAAATCTTGAAAGAAACATAGGTTCTCTCTGCAGAAAGACCGCAAAGGAAATAGTATACGGAAATGCAAAGAAGCTTGTATTTAACGAAAATAATATAAAGGAATATCTCGGTCCTGAAAAGTATCTGGATGATTCAAAGGCAGAAGAAAATGAGGTAGGTCTCGTAAACGGACTTGCATGGACTTCTGTTGGCGGTGTGCTTATGCCTCTTGAAGTAATGATACTTGAAGGAAAAGGAAATACTGTACTTACAGGTTCCTTAGGAGATGTAATGAAGGAAAGTGCAGGAATTGCTGTAAGCTATGCAAGAAAGCATGCTGCAGAGTATTCTATTCCGGCTGATTTCCATGAAAACAAGGATATTCATATTCATGCACCGGAAGGAGCTGTGCCCAAGGACGGTCCTTCAGCAGGTGTAACGATGATAACAGCCATTATTTCAGCACTGTCAGGAAGAAAGGTAAGAAGCGATGTTGCCATGACAGGCGAGATCACACTTCACGGAAAAGTTCTTCCTATAGGAGGTCTGAGAGAAAAGACCATGGCTGCGTTCAAGGAAGGTATGAAGACAGTAATTATTCCTGAAAAGAACAAGCCTGATCTCGAAGAAGTAGATGACGAAGTAAAGAACAATATCGAATTCGTTTTTGCAAAAACAATAGAGGATGTTCTCAGTGTTGCGCTGCTTCCCGAAGAAAAAACAGTTAAAAAGCAAAGGAAAAAGTAATGAATTATAATAAAGCCGAATTTTTCGCAAGTTATGGTCTTTTCAGCCAGATACCGAAATGCGACAGAACCGAAATAGTATTTGCCGGACATTCAAATGTCGGAAAATCCACGCTTATTAATAAAATTTTCAACAGAAAATCTCTTGCAAGAGTAAGTTCAGTACCGGGCAAGACCGCAACCATAAACTTTTTCAGCCTTGAAAATGTTTATTTTGTTGACCTTCCCGGATACGGATTTGCCAAGGTCTCACAGTCAGAAAAGAAGCGCTGGGCAGGACTTATCGAAGGCTATCTGAAAAGTGACAGACAAATAGAGATCGTATTTCTCCTCATTGACATTAGACACGCACCATCGGCAGATGACATCGACATGGTAAATTTCCTCATCGACACCGAAATGCCCTTTGTTATCATTCTTACCAAAGCCGACAAGCTCAACAAAACCAAACGTGCCGAAATGATGGAGGACTTCACCAGAACGATCCCCTGCTTCGACCAGATCCACGTGATCCCCTTCTCCTCCCAGACCGCCGAAGGCGTCGAAGAGATCCGCTCCATCATAGAAGAAATCGCCTCCGAAAGCACCCCCGACTCACCTTCAGAGGAATAATAGCATTTGTGTATGTGATTCCCATGCGACTGTGCATGTTCATGCGACTGCGCATGTTCACGCGAATGTGTATGTGCATGCGAAGGTGCAGGGCGACCGCAAAGCCCTGCAAACCACCTGAGCCATTCCGGCAACAAAACCAAATATCGCAATAAATACGCAAATGTACACG
>JAZQPR010000277.1:0-11986 GCA_045628605.1 Oscillospiraceae bacterium | reverse complement strand
CCATTAATTCCAATGATTTCAGGCATTATTGAGATGATACTACGGATTATATTTATATATTTTGGATTACCTAAATTCGGCTTTTCTGCAACTATATACGCAGAAGGAGCTGCGTGGATAGGAGCTTTAACGTTAAATTATTTTGCGTACAGATGTTATATAAATCGACTATATAAAGAACAGGAAGTTGCTTTTGATTAGAATATTATTTGTCAGTTTCGGCTCGGAATGGCATGATGGACAGTAAATCCTTTTGATACTGTCATATTAAAAAAGCTTGAGAAGGTCAGCAGATTTGATATTTGTGATTCCCGGATATCCGAAATTTTTGATGAAGAATTGAAAAAAATTTTGGAAGGAGACCAGTCTGCAGAGAAAACTGCCGATATTATTCAAAACAAGGTATCTTTATGTTTGAACGAGAAAAGTTAGTGTCATCAAAAAACACTCCCTAAACCATCGGATTTTTCTCTTGATGGTATTTATCATTCACTTGATACGATCGCACAGGAATTATATACATTACCGAAAATTTATAATTTGAAGAAAAAATACGAGTCCTTTCAAACAACGTTTTTATGTTGTTTGAAAGGACTCGTTTGCTCAGAAACTTCTAAATTTGGGATATTTCCGAGAAATAATTGAGAATGTTTTTTACCTTTAATAATACCTGGTCCTGAACTACACAGAGCTTTGAAAAACGGAATACAGATTATCAAAATAAAAAAAATTGTGAAAGGTATTTACATATCAGTATTTTTAGTGTAAAATATTAAGAGTATGAAAAAATTTCAGAGAGGTGTATACAATGGACAGAAAATACAATCGAATACTCATAAAACTCAGTGGAGAGGCACTTGCTGGAGATAAACATTCTGGACTTGATTTTAATGTTATTAATAATATATGTACAAGTATAAAAAAAGCTGCTGATACAGGTGTACAGATCGGTATCGTAGTAGGAGGCGGAAATTTCTGGAGAGGTCGTTCAAGCGGTGATATGGACAGAACTACTGCAGATCATATCGGAATGCTTGCAACAGCAATGAATGCTCTTGCTGTTGCAGACTGTCTTAAATCTCTTGGCGCTGACGTCAGAGTTCAGACTGCAATAACCATGACACAGGTTGCAGAGCCGTTTATCAGAAACAAAGCTGTAAGACATATGGAAAAAGGCAGAATAGTAGTATTCGGATGCGGAACAGGAAATCCGTTCTTCTCAACAGATACTGCAGCAGCTCTCAGAGCAGCAGAAATAGAAGCAGACATTCTTTTCAAAGCTACAATGGTTGACGGTGTATATGACAAGGATCCTCACAAATATGATGATGCTGTAAAATATGATACACTTTCATTTGATGAAGTACTTTCAAAACAGCTTGCAGTTATGGATGCAGCAGCTGCTTCAATGTGCAGGGAAAACAATATTTCAGTTCTTGTATTCAATCTTGAAAGACCTGAAAATATTTATGATGCTGTTGTCGGCAAAGATGTCGGAACAGTAGTTAAAGCGTAGAATTTTATTATTTATATTGGAAAAGAGGAATAAAAAATGAATGAACAGTTGACAAAAGCCAAAGAAAAAATGCAGAAAACAATAGACAGTCTTGCAAGAGAATTTGCATCACTCAGAGCAGGAAGAGCAAATCCGGAAGTGCTTAATAAAGTTCAGGCTGAATACTGGGGAGCAATGACTCCTGTAACCCAGATGGCATCAGTATCTGTTTCTGAAGCAAGAACTCTTGTTATTCAGCCTTATGATGCATCAGCATTAAAAGCTATCGAAAAAGCTATTCAGATGTCTGATATCGGAATTAATCCGAATAACGACGGAAAAGTGATCAGACTTACATTTCCTCAGCTTACTGAAGAGAGACGTAAGGATCTTTGCAAAAACGTAAAAAAATACGGTGAAGAAGCAAAGGTTGCTGTTCGTTCAGTAAGAAGAGATGTTATGGATCAGTTTAAAGCTATGAAGAAAAATTCAGAGATCACAGAAGATGATATGAAGCAGGATGAAAAAGATCTTCAGAAGATAGTAGACAAATTCTGTGAAGAAATTGATTCAATGGTAGCTGAAAAGGAAAAAGAGATCCTTTCAATTTGATAATTCATCAAATAATATTTAATAAGATTATAATGAACTGTTTTTAACAGTTCAAATTAGGAGCGTTATGGCTAAGAATATAAATACACCTGAGCTTCCGGAGGTTTTGCCTCAGCACGTTGCGTTTATTATGGACGGAAACGGCAGATGGGCAAAAAAAAGAATGCTTCCTCGAAAGTTCGGTCATGCTGAAGGTGTTAAAACTTTCAAAACAATTTTAAGGTACTGCAGACGAATTGGTTTAAAAAATGTTTCTTTTTATGCTTTTTCAACTGAAAACTGGAAAAGATCTCAGGATGAAGTGGATGCACTTATGAATCTTTTCAGAAAATATATCGTTGAAGCAAAAGAAAATTTCTGTGAAGAGACAAGAATGTTTTTTATCGGAGACAAGTCAGGAGTTCCTGATGATATCAGGAAAATGATGATCGATCTTGAGGAAGATACAAAGCATTTTGACAAGATGAATCTCATGGTTGCAATAAACTACGGCGGTCGTGATGAAATAGTTCATTCTGCCAGACAACTCGCTATGAAGGTTCAGTCAGGTGAACTAAAACCTGAGGATATTACTGAATCTATGATGTCTGACAATCTTTATACGGCAGGAATTCCTGATGTTGATCTTCTGATCAGACCAAGCGGCGAATTCAGAATATCAAATTTTCTTCTCTGGCAGAGTGCATATGCTGAATTTTATTTTTCAGATGTACTTTGGCCGGATTATACACCGGAAGATCTTAACAAAGCTTTAATTGCTTATTCGCAGAGATCAAGAAGATTCGGAGGTGTTTGATTTTTGTTTAAAAGAATCATGACTTCTGTTGTCGGAATAGCAATCGGCTTGGTAATATTGTATTTTTCCCGTACTATAGTAGTAAATATAGTTATTGCTGTTCTTTCATGTCTTGCAGTTTTTGAGCTTTTCAGAGCTTTAAAGTGTCTCGATAATAAAACCATGACCGGTATTTCACTTGGATACAGTGCAGTTATGCCGTTTGTATATCTGCTTTATCTAAAAACCGGAAATCATATTGTTCTTGATACAGCTTCGATTCTGTTTGTGACTGCGATATGTACTGCATATCTTCCAAAACACAAAAAAATGCCTTTTGAAAAGTTTTTCTTTGTGCTGTCAGTTCCGCTGTTTATTTCATTCTCGTTAAATTCGATTTATTTAACATCAAGAATGTCTGATCAGCATTGCCCTGTTTATATTGCACTTATTTTATGCGGGGCCTGGATAGCTGATTCTGCAGCATTTTTTACAGGAACTTTTCTTGGGAAACATAAGCTTTGTCCTGAAATCAGTCCTAAAAAGACAATAGAGGGATTTATCGGCGGTGTTCTGGGAAATGGAATCTTTTTTGTGATTTTTAATCTGATTTATGTTTCTTTTTTTGCAAAGAACTGCGGTGTTAATTATATTTCATCATTTTTCCTTGGTGTTATTTGTGCACTAATTGGAACAGTCGGAGATCTTACTGCTTCAATTATTAAAAGAAATACAGGAATTAAAGATTTTGGAAAAGTTATGCCTGGTCACGGCGGAATAGTAGACAGATTTGACAGTGTATTTTTCGTAGCACCATTTATGTATGCATATTTATCATTATTTAAAATATATGTATGATCTATTTTACAGGCTAACAGATTAACATTTGTTAGCCTGTGGATTTTTAATTGGTATTTTTTACAAAAGTTATTTATAATTTATGGAAAGGATTCGTTTTATGAAACGCATTTCGATTCTTGGTTCGACAGGTTCGATCGGTCTTCAGGCGATCGATGTTGCAAAAATGCATGATCTGAAGATACGTGCTGTTGCAGCTAACAGAAGTGTTAAAAAACTTGAGGAACAGGCCAGGGAATTTAAGCCTCATTATGTTTGTGTATATGATGAAAACTGTTATAAGGATTTAAAACAGTCTCTCTCAGATACAAATGTTGAAGTATTATCCGGAATGGATGGTCTGTGTACCATTGCGTCGGATGAAGGATCAGATATTTTGCTTAATTCTGTTGTTGGTATGGTGGGTCTTCTTCCAACACTGACAGCTATCAGAAGTAAAAAGGATGTGGCTTTAGCAAATAAAGAAACACTTGTTGCAGGCGGAAATCTTGTTATGAGTGAATCCAAGGAAAAAGGAGTTAATATTTTTCCGGTTGACAGTGAACATTCAGCAATTTTCCAGAGCCTGCAGGGAAACAGTATGAATCGCATCAATAAAATCATTCTTACTGCATCAGGCGGACCGTTTTTCGGAAAGAAAAAAGAGGATCTGAAAAACGTTACAATAGAACAGGCTTTAAATCATCCTAACTGGAGTATGGGAAACAAGATCACGATCGACTCTTCAACATTGATGAATAAAGGTCTTGAATTTATAGAAGCCAAATGGCTGTTTGACCTGACTCCTGACCAGATCGAAATAGTAGTCCACAGACAGAGCGTTCTGCATTCAGCTGTTGAATACAAGGACTTTTCAATTATAGGACAGATGGGCGTTCCGGATATGAGGATCCCTATCCAGTATGCTCTTCTGTATCCGGAAAGAACCGCATGTCCGACAAGGCAGCTTTCTCTTACTGATTATGGAACACTGACCTTTGAAAAGCCTGATCTTGAGACTTTTGACTGTCTTGCACTTTGTATTGAAGCGATTAAAAAGGGCGGAGCTTATCCGTGTATTGTAAATGCTGCAAATGAAGCTGCAGTGGGAAAATTTTTAGAAGGCAAAATAAGCTTTTTAAAGATAGGGGAACTTGTAAGGGAAGCAATGGAACATTTTGATTTTACTGAAATAAAATCATATGAAGATGTAATTAAAGCAGATTCTGCTTCAAGAGAATTTGTACTTTCAAAAATATAGATAATGAGAGGTAATTAAATGTTAAACACTATTATAGATATAGCTATAGCTCTTCTTGTATTTGGAATTCTTGTAGCTATTCATGAATTCGGGCATTTTTCAGTAGCTAAGCTGAGTGGAATAAAGGTAAATAAATTTGCAATAGGAATGGGACCAAGACTTATTAAATTTGTAAAGGGCGAAACTGAGTATTCATTAAGACTTTTTCCCGTAGGCGGCTTTTGCGCCATGGAGGGTGAAGATGATGAGAGTTCAGATCCGAGAGCTTTCAGAAACAAACATGTTTCCAAAAGAATTGCGGTTGTTGTTGCCGGTGCAATAATGAACCTTATTCTTGGATTTATTGTATGTATCATAATGACCTGTGTCATGGAAAAGATTCCGACACTGAAGATCTCAGAGTTCAGACAAAATGCCATGAGTCAGGAAACCGGTCTTGAAGTCGGAGACACAATACTTAAACTTGACAATACAAGAGTATTCAACGATACAGATATTTCGTATGAATTCGGAAACAGCAAAGACCAGACATTTGATGTTACAGTAAAAAGAGACGGAAAAAAATTAACCATCCCGGATGTAAAATTCCTTCAGGAATATTATTATTACTATAACGAAGAAGGCGTTCTGGTATCTGTCGATAAAAATAAAGTCTATGGAGAAAATAAGGAAGAAGAATTAAAGCTTATCGCTTCAAACGTAGAAAACCTCAATGCGGAAGATGCTAAGGAAAGTGACGGAAATGTTCTTTCTGACAAGAAAACAGAGGATAAGGAACATTATCATTATTTTTATAATACTGAAACTGAAAATGTTGAATTCGGTCAGGTAAAGGATTTTATGGATGACAAATATATGGAGCTTGGATTTGCTCAGAGTGCATTTGACTTTTGGGTTGAACCTGCTGATAAAAATGTTGTTACCGTAATTTCCTATGCATCAGGGTCATTTGCAACACTTGCAAGACTTATATGGAAATCTCTGATCGATCTTTTAACCGGTCAGTATGGAATAAGCGATCTTTCAGGTCCTGTAGGAATTGTAAGTGCTATCGGAGAAGTAAGATCATACGGACTTGATAATCTTCTTAAACTTATAGCTATGATATCTATAAATCTTGGAATATTCAATCTTCTTCCGATCCCTGCACTTGACGGCGGAAGACTTGTATTTCTTCTTATTGAGGCTGTCAGAAGAAAACCTGTACCGCCTGAAAAAGAAGGAATGGTTCATTTTGTATTTCTGGCACTTCTTATGGTTCTGATGGTAGTTGTTACGATCAGCGATGTAAAAAAATTGTTTGTGAGTTAAAAAGAGGATATTATCATGAGAAATATTAAAAGAGTAAAGCTGAATAACCTGACATTCGGTAATGGAGAAATATATATTCAGTCGATGCTGAATACAAGGTCAGATGATATTGAAGGAAGCGTAAAGCAGGCAGTTGAACTTGAAAAGGCAGGATGCGATATCATTCGCGCTGCAATTCCGGATGCTGATGCTGTAAAACTTATTCCTGCAATAAAGGAAAAGGTCAGTGTGCCGCTTGTAGCAGATATTCATTTTGACTACAGACTTGCTCTTATGGCATGTGATGCAGGAATAGACAAAATCAGAATTAACCCCGGAAATATAGGGGATATGGACAGAGTAAAGGCAGTAGCTGACGCATGCAAAAGCAGAAATATTCCGATCAGGATCGGTGTAAATTCAGGTTCTGTTGAAAAGGATATCCTTGCAAAATACGGCGGTCCTACTCCTGATGCTCTTGTAGAGAGCGCTATGAATCATGTAAAAATGCTTAACAGATATGATTTTGACGATATAGTAATTTCTATAAAATCTTCAAACGTCAGCAACATGATCAAAGCATACAGAAAAATGGCAGAAACGGCAAATTATCCTCTTCATCTCGGAGTTACTGAGGCAGGAACTGAAAGAATGGGAATCATAAAATCTGCGATAGGTATAGGTTCTCTTCTCGCAGACGGAATAGGTGAAACGATAAGAGTGTCTCTTACCGGAGATCCTGTAAAGGAAGTATATGCTGCACGAGATATTCTCAAGGGACTCGGTCTCAGAAAAGGCGTTGAGTTTGTATCGTGTCCTACATGCGGAAGAACAAGAATAGACCTTATAAAGGTTGCAGGCGAGGTTGAAAAAGCTCTTGAAAACGTGAAAAAAGATATCAAGGTTGCTGTAATGGGCTGTGTGGTAAACGGTCCGGGAGAAGCAAAGGAAGCAGATATCGGTATTGCAGGCGGAGACGGATGTGCCGTTATATTCAAAAAGGGAGAGGTACTCAGAAAGATACCTGAATCTGATATTGTTTCAGAGCTGTTAAAAGAAATTGAAAAGCTTTAAGCATATTTACTAAACGGAACGGAGAGTTTTGATGAACGAATTCAACATCCTTGAATTTTTAAAAGAATTCAATATCGAGATACCTGAAAAAATATCAAAGGGAAGTCTCTTTAAGATAACATATACAGGAGATATGCGCTCGATATCGTTTTATCTGAAATTTTCTGAATTAATTGATTTTGAAAGTACACTGGCTTTTGAGAAAAATCTCAGAGCCGGTTTTGCTGTAGAGAGAATAAATGTAATTTGTGTTTATCCTTCTGAATTATTTTCACTTGATTATTTTGAAACGTTAAAGAGCAAGCTCAAGAGAAAAATCTCAGCTGTGAACGGATTTCTTGACGGATGTGACGTCAGGATCGAGGATAATAAGATCATTATTGATCTTAAAAACGGCGGATATGAACTTCTTACCAAGGCAAATTTCGGCAGAGAACTGTCTGCTTTGATAAAACAGGAATTTTCACTGGATTATAAAGTTGAACTGACAGGTGCACTTGAAGTCAGCAATGAAGAGCATAACAAACTCATGGAAGAAACACTTGCGACACTTCCTAAACATACAGAACAGTTTGGTGCGTCCGGCGGAGGAGCTCCGTCATCTTCAAAACCTTCAGAGTCTGATAAAAAATCAGCTGTATTCAGAGAAGTGCCGATCGGACATTTGAATTGCTCCGTTCCATTTGAAGATGATCTCGGAAAGCTTATCAGAGGAAGAGAAATAAAGGATGAAGTTATTCCGATAAGTGAAGCAGTAAAGAACCTTAATACAAAGGTTTCTATCTGGGGAGACGTCTTTGAGATCGAGAGCAAGGAAATCAAAAATGAACGTACTGTATTTACTTTTACTATTACAGACTATACAGGATCTGTACTGATAAAAGTATTTGAAAAGAACGACAAGATTTCAGAATCAGGTCTTGATACCATAAAAAAAGGTACTACACTTATAGTAAACGGAAGAATTGATTTTGACAATTTTGCAAAAGACGTTTCAATAATGGCTGATTCTCTTGTTACAGCTAAGAGGATCATGAAAAAAGATACTGCAGAAGTTAAACGAGTTGAGCTCCACATGCATACTGCCATGTCATCAATGGATGCTGTTACACCGGCTGAGGTAATTGTAAAGAGAGCACATGACTGGGGAATGCCGGCTGTGGCAATAACAGACCATGGAAATGTCCAGGCCTTCCCGGAAGCCATGAATACAGCTGCAGGCTTTAAGGATCCAAATTTTAAGGTTATATACGGATGTGAAGCCTATGTAGTAAATGATATAGATGTTCTGAAAATATTAAACGGCGATGACAACAGAAGCATAAATGATGAGGTAGTTGTATTAAGCATAGAAACTACAGGACCGAACAGTGTAAGTGACAGGCTTATAGAGATAGGTGCGGTAAAGATAAGAGGACTTCAGATAATTGATGAATTTTATACACTTGTAAATCCGATGATGCCTATTTCACATACGGTCCAGGATGAAATAAACATTACAAATGCTATGGTGGAAAATGCACCTAAGGATTACGAAGCCATAAAAATGTTTATGGAATACTGTGGTGAAAATCCGGTTATCTGTGCACACAACGCCCACTCGGATACTTCGTTTATAAATGAGTGCTGCAGGAGAAACGGAATAGAATTTAACTACAGTTATATTGATACGACCGTTTTATCCAAAACATGTCTTCCGGATCTTGCAAAAACCAAGATCGAAGGCGTAGCAAAAGCTCTTAAGCTTGGAAAGCTTGAAAGAACAAACGCTGCAGACACAGCAAGAATGATCGCCAAGATATATATAACTCTTACAAAAAAAGTAAATCAGGATAATGATGTTAAAACCCTAGCTGATTTTAATACAAATATTGCAAAAATAGACGTCAGAAAGCTCAAATCCTATCATCAGATCATTCTTGTAAAAAATCAGAGAGGACTTAAAAACCTCTATAAAATGGTTTCTTACGGACACGTTGAATTTTTCTACAAGAAACCTCTTATGCCGAAATCAATTCTGGAAAAGCACAGAGAGGGTCTTATATTCGGAAGTGCCTGTGAGGCCGGAGAGCTGTTTACTGCAATGGTTGAGAACAAATCTCATGAAGAGATAGTAAGACTTGCAAAGTTTTATGATTATCTTGAGATCCAGCCTCATATGAACAACGCTTTTATGCTTAGAAACGGTACTGCCAAAAGTGAGGAAGAATTAATTGATTACAATAAAAGAATAGTTGCACTTGGCGAAGAACTTGGCATTCCGGTAGTAGCAACATGTGACGTTCATTTTATTGATAAGCAGGACAGTATTTTCAGAGAAATACTTCAGGCAGGAAACGGATTTAAGGATTCCGGTGAGCAGCCGCCTCTTTATTTCAGAACAACTGATGAAATGTTAAATGAATTCACTTATCTTGGTGAAGAAAAAGCATATGAAGTTGTTGTAAAGAACACAAATATGTTTGCTGATATGATAGATGAAGTGCTTCCTATTCCTAAAGGAACATACACACCTACTATCGACGGTGCAGAAGAGGATCTTGTAAGGATAACTCATGACAAGGCTCATGAGATATATGGCGATCCGCTTCCTGAAATCGTGGAAAAGAGACTTGACAGAGAGCTTTCAAGTATCATCAAACACGGATTTGCCGTTCTCTATATCATTGCACAGAAGCTGGTATGGAACTCAGTTGATCATGGATATATGGTTGGTTCACGAGGATCTGTAGGTTCGTCATTCGTTGCTTCAATGGCGGGAATTTCAGAAGTTAATCCTCTGTGTCCGCATTATATTTGTCCAAATAAAGACTGTAAATACAGTGAATTTGATACATCAGGAACGTATGGTTCAGGATTTGACCTTCCGCAGAAATACTGTCCGAAGTGCGGAGCTGACATGCTCAGAGAGGGACATGATATTCCGTTTGAAACCTTCCTTGGTTTTGACGGTGACAAGGCTCC
Organism: Oscillospiraceae bacterium; assembly: GCA_045628605.1. Taxonomy (GTDB): domain Bacteria; phylum Bacillota; class Clostridia; order Oscillospirales; family Ruminococcaceae; genus HUN007. The sequence continues at coordinate 1,678 of JAZQPR010000277.1, read as the reverse complement.
TGATATAGACCTTAACTTCTCAAGTGAATATCAGTCATCGGCACACAGATATACAGAGCAGCTCTTTGGACGAGACAACGTGTTCAAAGCCGGAACTATATCTACAGTTGCTGAAAAAACTGCATTTGGTTATGCTAAAGGATATTGTACTGATAAAAATATCGAAAAAAATAATGCTGAGATCCTCAGACTTGCAAGAGGATGTACCGGTGTAAAAAAGACAACCGGACAGCATCCTGGCGGAATGGTTGTTGTACCAAATGACTATGAGGTTTATGATTTCACACCTGTTCAGCATCCTGCAGACTGCGCTGACAGTGAAGTAATTACAACACATTTCGACTTCCATTCACTTCATGATACTATTCTTAAGCTTGATGAACTCGGACATGTCGTTCCGACATTTTATAAACATCTTGAGGATATGACCGGAATGCTTATCAAAGACGTTCCAACATCAGATCCGCAGGTCGTAAAAATGATCACAGATGTTTCCGTTCTCGGAGTTACAAAGGAGCAGATATTCTGTCCGACAGGAAGTCTTGGAATTCCGGAAATGGGTACAAACTTCACTATCGGAATGCTTATGGATTCAAAGCCTACTAAGTTTTCAGACTTTTTGCAGATATCAGGTCTGTCACACGGAACGGACGTTTGGCTCGGAAATGCCAAGGATCTTATTGAGCAGGGAACATGTACCATTTCTGAAGTTATTGGTACACGTGACAGTATCATGACCTATCTGCTTTATAAAGGCGTTGAACCTAAGATGGCGTTCCAGATCATGGAAAATACTCGAAAAGGTAAAGCACCTAAAACATTTACACCTGAACTTATTCAGATGCTTCTTGACCATAATGTTCCGCAGTGGTACATAGACAGCTGTCTGAAAATCAAATACATGTTCCCTAAGGCACATGCTGCCGCATATGTAATTGCAGCGATAAAGCTTGCCTGGTTTAAACTGTACAAGCCTCTTGAATTCTATGCGACATATTTTACTGTTCGTGGAACAGACTTTGATGCTACAACAGCTATACAGGGAAAAGAAGCTGTACGAGATAAGATACTTACTCTCCGTGAGATGGGCAATGAACGTTCAGCCAAAGAGTCATCAACACTTGATACGCTTTATATTATCAATGAGATGCTCGAAAGAGGATATGAATTTTTGCCTCTTCATCTTTATAATTCCCATGCCTTTGATTATCAGATAGAAGACGGAAAGATACGAATTCCTTTCAGTGCAATTCCGGGAATAGGTGATTCAGCTGCTGCAGCGCTGTATAAGGCTGCACAGGAGAGAAACTTTATTTCCATTGAAGAATATCAGGTCAACAGCGGTGCTTCAAAATCGGTAATTGAACTGTTTGAAAAAATGGGTACTTTCGGAGATCTTCCTAAATCAAGTCAGATGACGCTGTTTTAAATAAAAAAATTTGCCATGCACTGCTGCATGGCAATTTTTCAAAGCTCTGCTTTTAACAAGCAGAGGCGATTCGTAGAATCGCTGACCAAACAGTCGGAGATTGTACTCCGACTGTTTGGTCAGATAGAACCCGCCTGCAGAGGCAATGTCATCAACTTAAGCGATTTAACGTTGATTTTGAGCAAACTTTATTGAAGGATGAGATTTTTTTCTTAAATAAGATCTTCCTGGTCTTACAGGTATAACAGC
>JAZQPR010000276.1:0-2513 GCA_045628605.1 Oscillospiraceae bacterium | reverse complement strand
CAGACTCAGTATTATGAGTTTTGCCTTCGGGCATTTTTGATTTAAAGAATAATTAAAATCTGCTCTGCAAAATAAAATTTGAAAGCAAATAAAGAATTACGAATTCTCCGCAATATCTATAATATAATCCAGAACTTCACCAAAATCAGAAAAAATCTCACATTCTTCTTTTATGCTGTCGTATTCTTCTCCGTTGTAAAAGAGAAAAATATCATCATGTAAATCATAACACACATGATCGTCATTGTAAAATCCTAATATCATTAATTGTTCTGGAACTTGACCTTCTGTAAAATCGTAATTAATATAATGTTCTATTTTTCCGCAAACCCCATAAAAATACGCATCACCGCCAAATATTTCAGCACCATTTGTTTGAAGTAAAAATTCTTTATAAGAATTCGGAATAATAACATTATTCTCTTTCTCAAACTCAGTTATATTCTCATTGCTCGCAGAAGGAAAAAAATTAGATTCCATCCAATTCATGTTCAAACTTTTTATTTTTTCTATTTTTTCTTTCATAAATAATCTCCTTTATCGTAAAAATAGTTTTTCTTGATTGAATTAAAAGAATTCTGATTTACAACTCACCGTCTTAATCTCGATTTAAATCAATTATTACCTTCAATTCTACCATGAACAAACACATTTTTCAATAAATATTTTTCCAAACATATGTTTAAGTGTCATTAATAATCAGAAGGGGTTGATTTTCACCTTTTTCAGCATCAGTAATTTATAAAACAGCATTTTACTGTCATATATATTTTGAAAAGCTTCGTCAAATCACGCTGCTTGTTTCCATTTAATAATAGAGACACATTTTCAGGAGGTAAAGATCATGGCAAAAGAAGAGATTGTACCGGTAGCACAGAAATATACGCTTACAATAAATGAAGCGTCAGCATATTTCAATATCGGAATCAAGAAATTACGTCATATTGCAGAAGAATATGCCGGAGAACTGAGTATCAGAAGCGGTTCTAAATATCTCATAATACGCACAAAATTTGAAGCGTTCCTTGCAAATACTTCTACGATCTGAAAAGATTTAGTTTGCCGTAAGTAGTTGATAATATCCTGTTACCGAGTAATATGGTACATGGGAAATACTACTAAACTTCTACTACCAGACTACTAAGGAGGTGTGGCAATGAACGAAAAAGACATTATGACGCTTGCTGAGGCTATAGATTACTTTGAACTCAGCAGAAGAAAGTTTAGTGCGCTTTTAAAAAGCAGACATGACTTTGTAATTTACTACAGAAACCGTAAAATGATTATCAGAGTGCTGTTTCAGGCTTATCTGGAACAGCACCCGGAACTTAGGAGGTGCCGTAAATGGGTACGAGAGGGAAAATAAGACGAGATTCAAAACGCAGAGTGCTTCGTGCAGGTGAATCAGTAAGAGCAGACGGGAAGTATCAGTTCAAATATTACATTGAAGGAAAGCCGTATTTTGTATACAGCTGGAAACTTGAGAAGACCGACAAGCTCCCTGCAGGTAAGAAACCATGCCTTTCACTCAGAGAAATTGAAAAACAGATAGGCTATGACATTGAAACGCAGGCTGATCCGCTCGCAAAAAGAATGACGGTTATGCAGCTTGTGGACAGATACCTGGCAACCAAAACCGGTGTGAAGCCGTCAACGCTGAACAACTACGCATTTGTGAAGAATGTTCTTTCAAATGAACTTATCAGCACTAAGAAAATATGTGATGTCAGGACATCAGATGCAAAGCTGTTCCTTATAAAACTGCAGAATGACGGGAAAGGTTACAGTACCGTAAAGACAGTACGAGGTGTACTGCGTCCGGCATTTCAGATGGCTGTGGATGATGACCTTATCAATAAAAATCCTTTTGGCTTTGAGCTTTCAGGTGTTGTAGTCAATGACAGCGTAACAAGGGAAGCAATCACAAAGGATGAAATGAGAAAATTCCTGAAATTCATTCACGATGATAACTGTTACAGCAAGTATTACGAGGCTGTGTACATATTCTTCCACACAGGACTTCGTGTTTCGGAGTTCTGCGGTCTTACCATAAAGGACATTGACCTTGACAGGAAGATACTGAACATCGACCATCAGCTTCAGAGGACTTCAAATATGCAGTATGTCATTGAATCCACCAAGACAAAGGCAGGTACCAGGAAGATACCGATAACAAATGAAGTTGCTGAATGCTTCAGAAAAATAATCGAGAACAGAGAACCGCCAAGGGTTGAGAAGTTTATTGACGGATACAGCGGATTTCTGTTCTTTGACAGAAACGGAATGCCGCTTGTGGCTCTGCACTGGGAACACCGCTTCAGGCATATGCTTACCAGGTACAATGAGATTTACAGGAAGTGCCTTCCGAAAATTACTCCTCATGTGTGCAGGCACACATACTGCAGCATCCAGGCAAAATCAGGGATGAATCCGAACACGCTTCAGTATCTGATGGGGTGCGGGTGTCCGGGGGACACCTCTGCCGAAGGCAGAAGCACCGACCGAGCCGACAG
>JAZQPR010000275.1:0-11971 GCA_045628605.1 Oscillospiraceae bacterium | reverse complement strand
TACCTGTAAGACCAGGAAGATCTTATTTAAGAAAAAAATCTCATCCTTCAATAAAGTTTGCTCAAAATCAACGTTAAATCGCTTAAGTTGATGACATTGGCCTGCAGAGGCGGGGGATATCCTCTGTGTTGTTATATATGTGATGTATATTGATACAATTACATCCGTAACTTAAAGCCCTTTCTGATCAAAGGGGATTATTCAATCATATAGAAGCGAAGAGCATATCCCTCCGCCCTGCTTGCTTTCAAAAAGCCATAAACCAAATATCTGTAATATATTCAAATCTTAATAATAAACATACACCTGAAAATCCTGATCAATATCAGAAAAACAAAAACTGAATCGAACCAAACAATCAATCCGATTCAGCTTTTGTAAAAGTTAATTATGCATAGAAATCTGCAATCATATCTGTTATATAATCAATGTCATTCTGTGCACCTGTATAATAAGTGCTGACTTCATTTTCATCCTCAGAATCCCATGAAGTACTTCCTACATATCCCCATCCGTTCTGACCAACATTTACTGTAATAGTAATTTTGTCATTATACTTTGTCTTATTATGGAGACCCTGTGATTCAGAATATGATGTTACCATAATATTTGAAAGTGTAATGGTATATGTACCTGCTCCAAGTGAAACAGAACCTAATGTTCCGTCACCGGAATTTGTGTTTCTTCCATTATTCGAGAGATACTGGATAACATTTGAAGTATTAGACCATGAACCGCCAAATGTTCCTGTACCAACTTTATCAAAGCTTCCGCCTGAAATCTGAATATCTGCCTGTAAAGCACTGATACCCTGATTATTCTTCAGATTGATATTAAAGCCGGAGTTTGTAGCTTCAAGAGAAATCTGCGCAGGAGCATTGCCCTGTGATGTAGAAGCATTTCCACCCTGGTTGTTATTGTTCTGATTATTCCAGTCATTATTCTGGTTCCACTGGTTCTGATCCCAGTTGTTGTTCTGGTTCCACTGGTTCTGATCCCAGTTGTTGTTCTGGTTATTCCAGTCCTGATTCCACTGGTTCTGATCCCAGTTGTTGTTCTGGTTGTTCCAGTCCTGATTCCACTGGTTCTGATCCCAGTTGTTGTTCTGGTTGTTCCAGTCCTGATTCCACTGGTTCTGATCCCAGTTGTTGTTCTGGTTGTTCCAGTCCTGGTTCTGGTTCCACTGGTTCTGATCCCAGTTGTTGTTCTGGTTGTTCCAGTCCTGATTCCACTGGTTCTGATCCCAGTTATTGTTCTGGTTGTTCCAGTCCTGATTCCACTGGTTCTGATCCCAGTTATTGTTCTGGTTGTTCCAGTCCTGATTCCACTGGTTCTGATCCCAGTTGTTGTTCTGGTTGTTCCAGTCCTGGTTCTGGTTCCACTGGTTCTGATCCCAGTTGTTGTTCTGGTTATTCCAGTCCTGATTCCAGTTCTGATTATTCCAGTCATTGTTCTGGTTCCAGTTCTGATCCCAGCTGTTGTTCTGGTTCCAGTTCTGATCCCAGCTGTTGTTCTGGTTATTCCAGTCGTTGTTCTGGTTCCAGTTCTGATCCCAGCTGTTGTTCTGGTTATTCCAGTCGTTGTTCTGGTTCCAGTTCTGATCCCAGCTGTTGTTCTGCTGCTGATCCCAGCTGTTATTCTGCTGCTGACCGCCGCCGCCGCCGATTGTAAGATTATTCATCTTTACATTAGCGCTTCCGTTTGAACGATAGCCTTCGATGTTGAGAGCAACTTCATACATTTTGCCCATCTTCATTCCTGCTTTTTCCCACTGTTCAAAGTGAGTTGAAACAGAAATTGTACCCTTGAGGTTCTTCATCTGATAAACCTGTGCAGGGTTTGTCTGATTTACGCTCCAGTACTGTTCAAATGTTTCAGTACCATGGATAGATGGCTGATTTACACGTGTTGAAGTATAAATATCATAGGTTTTTCCGTCTGCTGAAACAGTACCTTTACCGCCTGTCTGTCCCGGTGGTCTCCAGTCTCCCCACGCTTCAACGATATAGTATTCAACAGTAGGATCTTCAGTCCATCCGTAAACACACATATAAGAATTGCCTTCCGGCTTATAATCTACATCATAATCGATGCTGATTCCACCATATGACTGCCATGACTGTGTACTGCCCAGCTTCTTACCTGTACGGAAAAGACAGTTTTCAATATTGCTCCATGAACATGAGAATGCACCGCTGCTGCCAACCTCCATGTTGACACTGCCCTGACCATTCTGATTCCAGAGCTCAAAATCATAACCATCCTTATTTCCTGTTTGCTGCTGATCTGCTGCATTAACTGTAACAGTATTAAACGCAAAGGAAGCAGGAACAAATGCTGCACCAACTAAAAGTGCAGAGAAACAACTTAAAGACTTTTTGCTTTTTTGTTTCATTTTCTATCACCTCTTTCTGCAAACATTGTACCCTTTTAAATAGTTTTTGTCAAGAATGATATTCGATGGTTTTTTTGTGGCATCGATTCTGTGCACGTTGCACATTCATGTTCTTTAATTAAGCTAATACTTTTCATTCAACTATAGGTTTTAGCGTATGTTGCACAACTTTATCGTACTATAAAATCCAGAAAAGCATAAGGCTGCATCAATAATATATATTACGCATTACAATTAACTTTTTGTTATATAATATAACAAAAAAGTAAAGATTTAACTTATGAAGGTAAATATTTTACTTCATTTAAGTAAAAATATTACTAAAAAGAAGTAAAAATATTACCCTTTCAACTATTTAATTTTTTAAATACGTCATTTTGTACAAAGCAATCTTTGACTAGTTGTTTTTTGCCACAATGAATATGCAAAAATCAAAAGTAAATAAACAGCCAAAAAACACTTAAAACAGGTAATGTAATTTAATAATTTGCAAATTGGTATAACTATAAATATTCTCATAATTATAATTGTACAAAGTAAATATTGACAGTTTTTTATAAGTATGTTATAATATAATTAGTAATAAAGTATATTTTTTCAGAAAAATCCTGTTGGTGATAATTTTCAAAAATAAATTTTATTACTTTTTTCAACAGCAAAATATTTATGATTTGGGGTGCAATGATATGAAAAAGAAAAAACTGTTCAAAGATATATTTACGACTTGTCTTTCAGTATTTGTCGCTGGTGCTTCTTTGTCTTCATTGTGCAATAATATGCAAATAAATGCAGATGAACAAATGGTTCCATATCTTGAATACAAATTTGACAAAAAACTTGACGGATGGCAAACCACAGGTGCACCGCGAGTAGGTTTTGATACTGAAAACCCGCATTCAGGAGAAGCGTGCATTACGATCTCAAACAGAAATGACAATTCATATAGTATGGCAATAACAGCCTATGATATGTTCTCTACCGGATACAAATATAAATTTTCAGTATATTTATATCAAAGTACTGAAACCGATCAGGTGATGAGCATAGTAGGAAGAACTCAAAGCGGCATTGAATCAAATATTGCTTCAGGTCCTATTCCGCCAAACCAATGGACTGAAATAGTCGGTGAATGTGTAATCTATGAAACTGATCCTGTAAATTATCTTTTCATTTCAAGTGAAGACGGAACCATTGATTACAAATTAGACGATTTTGTTATATATCGCCAGGAAAGTACGCCGATAGTAAAAACACTTGGAGACAACGATTATTCAAATCAGATGTCTTATGAAGAAAGTGTAGCAAGTCAGCAAAAAGCTGCAGAAGAAGTAGAAAAAAAAGATAAGGAAGATAAAAAAGTTAATGAAACAACACCAAAACAAACATCGGTTCAAATGATTTCAAAAGAAGAAGACTCATCAGACAAAGGATTTACAGTCATCCTGATCGTTGGAATTGTATTTGCTCTGGTATGTTTAGGAATTTCAATAATTCTTGTTATTAGCAGAAAAAAGAAAAACCCTGTTACTTCATCTTCTGTTGATGCTCTGACAAAATTTCCAAACAAAACTGAATATGAAAATTCTGTATTACATTTCATCAATAATCCTGATGAATGTTCAAATATTAAAGTACTGATATGCAGCGTTTGTTTTATAAATTACATCAACGACAACTACGGAACGGAAACCGGCGATTCCACACTGGTCAGATGTGCAAACTGCATTCGTAAAGCATTGGGAAACAGTGCTAAAGTATATCGTTCAGATGGAAATGAATTTATGTGTTTTTCTGAGAGTTCAATGATCGATGCAGTAAAAAAAGCTATTGAAGAAGAAAGCAAAACAGATAACGGATATCCTTTCGCATGTGCAGTTGGTGAAGCTTCATTCAAAGAAAGCAAAGCTCAGAACTCAAATTCAGACATCAGAAATACAATTATGAAAGCTGATGAAATAATGGAAAAGAACAAAGAAAAAATAGTAAGTGAAACACATCTCGGCAGACATTTTCCAAATAAGAAATAATTAAAAAAATGCCCTGTATTCAAAATTGAATACAGGGCATTAAACATATTAAAATATTATTACTGATCTTTTATCTCTTATTTCCTGTATAGAACAAAGCAACACATCCGCAGCCTGTATGGCATCCTATTACAGGACAATTATAATTTACCCTTATGTCCTTAACACCAAATCGTTCTCTGATCATATCTGAAAGCTCATTTACATAATCAATACAGTCTGTATGACGTATAAATACCGTACCATCCTTGTCCGGATCAAATCCGTACTCTTCCATTTTATCAACAAGAAGAGCCATTGCTGCTTTATATCCGCGTGCTTTTCCGGCAGATACAAGTTTTCCTTCATTATCGCAGATCAGAACAGGTTTAATTCCCAGCAGACCGCCGGCAACTGCAGTCAGAGTACTGATCCTGCCTCCCTTTTTCAGATGATTAAGATCGTCGACTATAAACCAGTGATTTTGAAAATTCCTTTCATTTTCACAGTACTGTACGGTTTCTTCCAGAGACATTTTCTTTCTTTTTGATTCCATTACTGTTTTGTATACAAGCATTCCCTGACCGCCGCATGCACTTCTGGAGTCCACAACTTCAATCTTTGCCCCAGGATATTGTTCACGAAGTTCTGCAGCTGCAATATAAGCTGACTGATATGTACACGAAAGAGAACCGGAAAAACAAATACACAGAACATCTTTCCCCTCATCGAGAATTGATTTCATCGCATCAAGATACTGTCCCTGATTTACTGCTGAAGTTGTGCAGTCCGCTCCTTCTCTTATTTTACTGTAAAATTCGCTTAATGACATTTCTTCATGTGATGGAAGATCACGATATGTCTTTCCATTAACGGTATAAGAAAGCGGTAAAACTTTTATTCCTAATTCTTTAACTTCTTCATCGCTAAAACTGCAGCAGCTGTCAGTAAGTATTACAAAATCTCTCATTAATAAATACACCTTTTTCCTGTTACATTGATGTATATACCGGTTTATACATCAATGGCAAAATTAAAATTGTTTGTTAAAAAAATCTCATTTTTCGATTATAATAAACCGTTAAAGCATTATTAAATAAATCCAAAATGCTTTAACGCATTTTCTATACCATTTTCACTAGCTTTTGAAGTAACAAATGATACGTTATCAAAAAGAGAAACCGGATATGAATTTCCCATCGCAATGCTGTTTTTCACAGACAAAAGCATGGAAAGGTCATTATTGCTGTCTCCGAAAGCATAAACATTTTCATCTGAAATCATATAGTAATCTTTCAGTTTTTTTATACCCGTAGCTTTCGAATAATTATGAGGTACAAATTCTCTGAAATTTTCTCCGCGATCTATACAGTAAAAGTAACGGTCGCTAAATTTACAAAACTCTGAAATATCTTCAGTATGCTTAAACCAGACAACAAACTTGTCACAAAAGAAATCTTCAGACATAAGATCACGTTCCATATTGTATCCCAACCTGCAGAATGTAAGAAACTGATCATTTGCCTCCTTTGTGTAAAAAGGGTGTGATCTGTCAAAAGCCACCTCATATTTGGATTCAAATAACAGGTCGGCTTCAAACTGTCCGGCACATAATAATATTTTCTTTGTTATTTCATTAGACTGATGAATTTCAAGAATTTCTTTTAATCCTGAATCTGTTTCAATATAAATATCAGTACCGCATCCGCAAACATAACCGTCAAATCCGATTTTTTTGAATCTTTCTTCAACATTCTGAAAACATCTGCCGGTATTAATGAACATAAGATGACCATTTTGACGTGCTTTTCCGATTGAAGAAAGAACGCTCTCAGGAATTGATGAATCAATTTCTGATGTAAGCGTTCCGTCAATATCAAAAAAAGCAATTTTTCTGTTTATATTATTAATAATATCCACCCACCGAAAAATAACAGCCTGTTTTAATTCTGTATAAATTTATTTTAAAAGTTTTCTTGCAGCAAAAATAATCAGACATGCTCCGGCAACTGAAAGTACAAACTGTGCTGCCAAACTGTTTACATGAAGAATATTTGAAGCAACACCTGCTACCAGACCGCCGAGAATACCAAGAAATGCATTTTTCAAAAAGCCCATTTTTTTATTGTCCATCAGTTTTCCGGCAACGGAGCCTATGATCGAACCAACAATAAGATCAAATATAAATTTAATCATTTGTCATCCTTCTTTCTTTTTACAACCTGTTTAATCTCAGATCTTTAAGGATCTGATTACTTCTTCTTTATCAATAAAATTATAACATCGATGGACTTTTATGTCAATAAATATAACCCAATTCTAATTGAGTTTTAATTTTTTCTGCTCTTTTCAGACACCCGGTGATTTTTGATGTACAAAGAAAAAAGAGATAATAAAGCGGCAAAAACCAACATATCTTAAGCAATTATAATATATTTTAAAAAATCGTGAGAATTCAAGTATAATTATAGATTTTTGCTCGAATTTAAGCATTGCATTAAACAGATTCTGATGATATAATATAGTCACAACTTAAAAAGTTCAAATGAGCTCTTAATGTGTTCATTTGAACTTAAAGCATTTCTTTCATATTTAAATATATATTTATGTATTTACAAAGGTCATTAAATATCATCAGGAACAAACAAAAAATTAATGCTGATGCAGCTACTGAACTCAAGGTCAAATCATGTCATTGGTGTACAAAGTTTGAGTTATAAATTTTTAATAATCCTGTTGATATTATAAAAAAATTGTGATAATATATTGTTTGGTGATATAATCAAACATTTTATATACTTCATTTACTACAAAAATAAATTTTAACAAAAAAGAAAGAGAGAGTGATTTTTATGCCAAGTGCAGGAGGCGGCGGTTCACATCACGGAGGATCGCATCATCACAGCAGTTCACATCACAGCAGCTCGCATCGCAGCAGCAGTTCACATCGCAGCAGTTCTTATTACAGAAGAAGACACAGAGGATCTCATTACGACACAGGATATTACAATGAGAGGCAGTCATCATCAGGAAGTATATCTACAATAATCATGCTTATAGTCTTTCTGATTATTCTTTCACTGGTTATGATCCCTTCGATTGGTGCAACAATAAGTGCAAATCAAAGACATAAGCTCAAAAATTCCAACAGTTCTATTTTTATAAAAGACAGTGCAGATTTGCTTTCTGAATCTGATATTGACAATATTACTTTATCAATGACGGAACTGTACAATAAGACAGGTATTACTCCTTCATTGATTACAGTTTATACAAAAGACTGGTATGACAATAACAGTATTGAAAATTTTGCTTTATCTTTATATACGAGAAACTTTTATGATGAAAATCATTTACTTTTAGTTTTTTCAAAAACTGACGATTCAACGACATATGCTGATGATCTGTACTGGGAATACATAAAAGGTGATAATCTGGATTCTATTATCCCGGACAGTACATATTATGCATTTGAAAATAAAATACAAAATGATATTGAAAATGAGACTTCAGTTGGTCAGGCTGCAATTGAGGGGATCGATTATCTGAAATAATCAATTAAAATTGATGATAAATCTTCTGTTCATTTTAGCAGCGACAGTATTACTATCATTATAGTTTATTTAATTATTCTTTTTGTATTTATTGCCGCAATAGTAACTAATATCAAAGCAATAAAAAAATCATCACGTTCATCTTCAGCTCCTGTTCAGATCCCTGACCCGAATATGAACAGCTATAATCAAAACTCATTTAATTACAACAACAGTTCAGATACGTTAAATACATTCGGTGCCGCTGCTGCTGTGAGTTCCGAGACAATCAGCACCAATCAAAGCAAAATAATATATCAGGATTCTGATAATAACACAAACTCTTCAAATAATTACGGAAATCAGAGCGGTTCAAATTATCAGAATACCTACAGTAACCAGAACAGCTCAAATTATCAGAACACCTACGGAAATCAGAACAGATCAAATTATCAGAACACTTACGGTAACCAGAACAGTTCAGATTATCAGAACACCTACGGTAACCAGAACCGCTCAAATTATCAGAATACTTACGGTAACCAGAACAATTCAAATTATCAGAACACCTACGGTAATCAGAACAGATCCGGTTATCAGAATACTTACGGTGAACAAGTCAGATCCGGCAATAATAGTAACGGATACAATAATCCCTACAACGGCAATTAAAATAAATCCATTAAAAAAAGACCGCAATCAAATGCGGTCTTTTTTTTAAGCTCTGTGTTGTTCAAAGCTCTGCTTTTAACAAGCAGAGGCGATTCGTAGAATCGGTTCCCGCTCAGTCGGAGATTGTATTGGTCAGATAGAACCCGACGCCTGCAGAGGCGGGGGATATCCTCTGTGTTGTTATATTAAAAATCCGTCTGAAAAAAATCAGACGGATTTAAAAACATATTCGGATATTAATAGAATTTTCTGATCCATCCATCAAGGAACTGCATCTGTTCTTCTGTATGGAACCAATGCTCGCCATCTTTCATTACTGTTAATGAACAGCCGTGATTTACAGCAAATCTTTTTATTGAGTCAAAGGATGTAAATTTATCTTCGCTTCCATAAAGCACTTCAGTAGGTACTCTCCAGCTTAATTCCCTGCTTCTGACATAAGATAAATATTCCCATGAAAGCTCATAGCCGCTGTCTGTTTTTATTGTGCCGGCTTCTTTCAAATCAGATTCAGAAACATTTGCACTGCTCATCAGATCAAGTATGAGAGCTTCCATATCAACAATAGGTGAAATGAAATATGCACGTCTGATATCTTCAGTGATCTCTGCATCCATTGCAAAATATGCACCTATACTGTTGGCTATCAGAATAACCTTTTTGTACTTTTCTTTAAGTTCATTTACCTTCTCTTTAATTTCTCTTCCTGTTTCCCATGGCATAATTGATTTGTAATCAATTGCAATGACATCACAATGAGGGAAAAATTCTTTAAAATGATCTGCTTCAGATACATTTCCGTTTACACCATGAATATATAAAACCACAGATGTATTTTCGTTGTCGTTTAAGCCCATTATATATACCTCTCATTCAATTGTCGATTCCATTAAAATTATAGTCAAAATTTACATTTTTGTCAATACTTAAAACAGATAATATGTCCAAAAAATGATAGTTTTTTTCACACAGCATCACTTATTGTCTTATTTGTATCTGATATATCTTTTTTTTAAATACCACTGTTATTGTATTAAGCTCGGTTCTATGCTATAATTATATTAAAGAAAAACATTATTCATGCAACTTATCAAAGAAGGTGAAATGATGAATCCGATAAATCTCTATACACTTACAAGAATTACCGATCCTTCTGAATTTACATCATTTGAAAAGCATCTCTCCGGAAGATCATATACCCTGCAGCAGCGTGAAAGAGAAATAGAATCTCTGCAGATCCTTATCCGCATGCTTCTTGACGAAGATACTGACAAGCTTTTTCTTGACGGATTTTACTACGGATACGTTATTCCTCAGCTCGGAAAAGAATTTGACCTTCTGAAATTTACAAAAGATGCTGTAATAAACATTGAATTAAAAAGTGAGGATGTCGGTGAAGATCGAAGGATAAAACAGCTAAGCTGCAACAAGCATTATCTCAATCATCTCGGAAAGCCTTTGATTTCATTTGTTTTTATTTCCAACACAAAAGAGCTGTATGAATACAAAAACAATATGCTCTTAAGAACTGACATGAACTATCTGAAAAAAACACTGACTGAGCATTCAGTTCCTGATAATACTCCTGTAAATGAACTTTTTAAAGTATCAAACTTTCTTGTTTCCCCGCTCAACACTCCGGAAAAATTTTTAAAGGGCGAATACTTCCTTACTCAACAGCAGGAAACATTCAAAGAAAAAATACTCGATGACATAAGCGTTCCTGATCCGCCTTTATTTTTCTATATAGAAGGAAGCGCAGGCACAGGAAAAACACTCCTGTTTTATGATCTTGCCAAACATCTTTCTCAAACAGAAAAATGCTGCCTTATAAACTGCGGAATGCTCGCTCCCGGGCATCTTGTTATTTCAGACGGAATTGAAAATCTTGAGATAATCAGCATGAATGCTGCGATCTATGACTATGATCTTTCTGAATTCAAATTCATCTTTCTTGACGGTGCACACAGGATAAGTACTGAATTTCTCGAAAAGATAGTTTCATATGTCAACGAAAACAAAAAAATCTGCATGTTCAGTTTTGACAAAAAACAGGTTTTATCCAGAAATGAAACAAATGCAGAAATAACTGATAAAATCAAATCTATTCCCGATATCAAAGGAATGGCTTTAAAAAATAAAATAAGAACCAATAAGATGATGCAGTCTTTTATAAGATCATTATTCTGTCTGAAAAGAAAATGTCATGATATCCACGGCGTAAGCATAGTATATGCAAACAACAATGAAGAAGCCGCAAACCTGATCGAACTATACAAAACTCAGGGATACACATTTATCAATTATACAAATTCCAAAAGTGTGCAAAGCAGCATTGACTTCTTTACCAAATATGAATACTGCAGTACCCACGATGTAATCGGACAGGAATTTGACAACATCATTATGTATATGGATGAAAACTTTTATTATGATAAACAGGGATTTCTTCATGCACATATGCATCCTCACAAAAACTACCTCTACACAAACCTGCTGTTTCAGGGTGTAACCAGAGTAAGAGAAAAGTTATGTCTTGTTGTTGTAAACAATCCTCAGCTTTTCAGAAATCTGATCTCACTGGTCTCAGAATAAGCAAAAAAAATAACGGCAAAAAGGAGTATATATGAAGCGTATATTGATCACTAATGATGACGGCGTTCAGGCAAGCGGAATAATAAGACTTGCAAACGCTGTGAAGAAATACGGAGAGGTATGGATCGTCGCTCCTGACGTTCAGAAAAGCGGCGCTTCGCACAGCATAAACCTTCATTCTCCGTTTAAAGTTGAAAAAACATATTTTCCGGTTGAAGGAATAAATGCATTCGCAGTATCAGGCTCTCCTGCTGACTGTGTTCGCGTCGGTATTCTGAATCTTCTTCCTGAAAAGCCTGATATTGTTCTTTCCGGTATAAATTTCGGCTACAACGCCGGCACTGATGTTATGTACTCGGGAACGATCGGAGCTGCGATGGAAGCAATTTTTCAGGGAATACCTTCCATAGCTTTATCCGAAGGAACAAATGACGGATATATAATAACGGATATGTACATTGATAAGATCCTTGAAGAAGCAATGAATATGGAGCTGGGTACTGAAACTATATTAAACATCAATTTTCCGACCTGCAGACCTGAAGAATATAACGGTATTCTCAGAGACAGATTTGTTTCAAAAAGCTGTGTTTTTGACGATCATTATATTTGCAATGAACTTTCTGACGGAACAAAAACATATATGGTTGAAGGAGATTATCATGAAGATGCAGAAGAGGGTTCAGATCTGAAAGCTCTCTTTGACAATTACATTTCGATAGGCCGTGTAAGAAATATAGGATAAAAAAGGGGCTGTTAAGAAAGTCCCC
>JAZQPR010000274.1:0-15067 GCA_045628605.1 Oscillospiraceae bacterium | reverse complement strand
ATGTTAAAATATATATATAGATATACAATTTTGAAATGTGATTATGTTATTGGAATTAGTTAGGATATACTTATTCTTTAAGATATCTCAGGGGGATTTTAATATGATATATTATTACTTCACCGCAATTTTATCTTGCGTTTTATCTATAATATATTTCAGCAATAAGGGGAAGTTTTCAGGTTTGCCGATCTCACTTCTTTATGTTGTTATTCCTTTAAGCAACATAGGAAATCTGTGGCTGGCGCATGCAACATGTCTGGAAGAAGCTTTACTTTGCAATAATCTTATTTATATAGGCGCGTGCATGGCAAATCCTCTTATGGTCTTTATTATTATGGATATGTGTAAAATAAAATACAAAAAAATTTTTCCACAGGTATTATTTATCGTCAACGGTCTTATAATGGCTTTGGAATTTTCTAATAGAAATCATAATTTGTTTTACACTTCTATTTCCTTTGTAAAAAGTGAAAATAACATCGGGTATCTGGTAAAGGATTACGGACCTGTACATACTTTGTTTTATATTACTTTTGTTCTTTATATTATTATTGATGTTATTGTAATTATTTATGGAATAAAAAATAAAAAGGATGCTTCTATAAGAACCATGGTGCTTCTGGCCATAATGGTATTTTTATCAATAATGGCATTCTTTGTCGGACGTCTGATAAGCGTTGAATATGAACTTACTCCTCTTTCGTATATCAATTTCCAGATAGTGCTTCTTATTATAGAGGCGAGAGGCATGTTATATAATTTTGATGAAACTATCAGCGATTCACTGATACAAAAAAGCGGAATCGGATATATGGCAATTGATAAAAGAAAGCATTATCTTGGATCCAATGCTATATCCAAGGAATGGTTTCCGATTTTATCAGAACTGAAACTGGATCAGTCAATTGATACAGGTGAGGAATGGCTTGATTATATTTCTTCTCTTATTGATCAGGTACAAAATACGAACAATACTATTGAGATAATCAGAACTACAAATGATGACAAGTCTATTAAAATCAAAGCTGACTTTTTTATTTACAACAAGAAGAATCTCGGCTATATCATATGGCTTGAAGATGTCACCATCGAACAGGCATATATAAATAAAGTTCTATTTGAAAAAGAGCATGATTTTATGACAGGTCTTTACAATAAAGGCAAATATCTCGAACTTATAAAAGGCCATTACAAATATCTTAATTCTATCTCAATATTTAACATGGATGTAAATAATCTAAAGAAATTAAACGATACTTACGGGCATGAAAAAGGTGACGAGCTTATTATTAAAGCAGCACAAAGTCTTCTTTCTGTTCAGAAAGAAAATATTAAAGGTTTCCGTCTCGGAGGCGATGAATTTTTACTTATAGGTGAAAACATGTCCATGAAGGAAACAGAACAGCTCAAAAAAGACTGGGAAGAGGCTGTAAATAAGCTGAATAAGGAAGGCCTTGATTTTGAGATCGTTATCTCCTGCGGGGTCGCTTATGGTGAAAAGGATTATGATCTTGAAAAGCTTTTATCTGAAGCTGATTCAAAAATGTACGAAAACAAGCAGTATCTGAAAAGTCTTAAAGCAAGTTAAACTGTTAAATTTAATAAATAAAAGCCTGATTACTTTGAAAATCAGGCTTTTTGTTTTGCTTATTTTTTCCGGTTTTAATTGGTTTATTTTTTGTACGATATTTCTTTTGTTATTCTTTGTCCAGCATTTTATCCAAATAAAATTTCAAATCATTTCCATCCATTGTTCCATACTGAGTTTTGATAAGATTTCCTTCTTTGTCGAGGATAAGAGTCATTGGAATACTGCGAATGGAATATGCTTCTGTTGCACTAAAGTCACTGTCAAAATATACAGGGAACGTGTAAGCATGTTCTCTCTTGAAGTCCAGTGCATCTTTCTTGGTCTCACGGCTTCCGTCTGCCATATCAACCATCAGAAAGTTTACATCATTTCCATATTCCTGATACTTTTTTTCAAAGTCCGGCAGCTCCTTTACACAGTATCCGCACCATGTAGCCCAGAAATTGACAACTGTTGGTTTCCCTACAAAATCCGAAAGTCTTACTTCTTTGCCGTTGGAATCATAAACAGTAAAATCATCAGCTGTAATATAATTTTTCGGACCCGAATATGAAGATCCGGTCTGATCATTATTAATATCCATAAATTTTGGCAGGAAAACTATTAACAAAGCAATTGCGCAGGCAAATAAAAGGGATATTATAATTATTACTTTTTTCATGTTGTCACCTCATTAAATTAAAGCAAAATATTTGTTCATTAAACCACATATCATTAGAATACCAATTAAAATCAGAAAAATGCCGCAGACTGTATTTATTATTTTATAATGTCTTTTTATAAATGAAAATGCACCTTTCAGTTTATCTATAAGGACAGCCGAAATAACGAAAGGTATTCCGAGCCCCGCTGAATAAACAGCGAGAAGAGAAAGTCCCTTTAAAGTTCCTCCGGCTGAGGCAGCCAGCATAAGTGCTGAACCTAAAAAAGCACCTACACACGGGGTTAAATTTACAGAAAAAATCATCCCGAATATAAAAGCAGAGATAATTCCATCAGGGTTAATTTTTGAATTCATGCCTTTTAAAAAATTTAGTGGAATTATTTCAAGATAAGACAGACCAAAAACTATGACGCATAAACCGGAAACGATATTTACTATTGTCTGATGATGTCTCAGAAAGCTTCCTGCTGTTCCTGCCAGAACTCCCATTATACAAAAAATAAGAGAAAAGCCAAAAACAAAGCTTACTGCGCAGGGAAGAACTTTTTTCTTTTCATTGTCTTTTCCGGCAAAATATGAAAAATATATCGGAAGCATTGGAAGCATGCAGGGAGAAATGAAAGATATAAAGCCTTCTAAAAAAGTTAAAACGTACTGCAAATAAAACTCCTTTCTTTATTTTTTGACTGTATATATTTTTCTCAATATTTATTATATCAGAAAGAGTTTTATTTTTCTATTAAAAAAGAAAACAAATTTTAAACTATTATTAGGTGATTAAGTAGATTATGTACACTGCATTATCCATAAAGAAACCGTCAGTGAAATAAATAGTTTCACTGACGGTATTATTTATTTAAAAAGAATGAAATAATCACAAATGATCAGATTAACTATTTCTCAGTAAGCTTATGCAGTACATTGTCAAAACAAATGTACATTTCATCGTTAGAATAGAAAAAGTCTGTTATATCCGAATCTTTCGGAAGATCAGTTTTTTCAAAGTTGATTACAGGTTTTGCGGTCCACTCTCCGTCATTTTCCTCAATCTGAAAAATGTTTTCATCTGTCATCAAAAATACTTTTCCGTCTCTGTAAAAAGGCTGAATGTCTGTAACGTTTGAAAAACTGATACCGGTTTTAGTCAGAGAATAATCTTTTGAATTCAAAAGTGAACAGTAATATGATTTTGTACTTTTGTCTTTCAAAAACAGAAGATAATTATCTTTGAAAATAGAATAATAACAAAATTCATCTTTTGTATCTATTTCTGCCAATCTGTGACCATCCATGCCATATTCAATCAAATAATCCTGTTCATTTGCGTAATCATACGAATATACCAGAATAGTATCATTGTTTACCAGCGCATTGCTGCTATATTGATTTATCGGAACTTTTATCTGTGCTATTTCAGCTTTTCCGGTTTTAAGATCTACAACATAACTGTAAGTATCATCTATAATATCGGTTAAAAACATAATGTGCTCATCATCTGGCATTCTGATAGATTTTATTATACCGCAGTCGTCAAGTTGATATAAATCTTCTTCATTGTCTTCATTATCTCTTGAATATATTGATAATACATTTTTTCGGTCACTTGTAGTATAGCAAATCTCATCATTTACCAGAAATAACAACCCGGCATCTTCGTTATCACAAATAAATTCTTCGTCATCTGAATTAACTTTTAATCCATATGTAATATTATTCTTGTTTATTCTAAAATCATATTCTCCAAAACCATCCTTCAAATAATCGCAAGGTACAGATTTGATATATTCAGCATCAATTGAGTTTTCATCAATTTGAAAAATATTATATAAATCACCCGTCCGCACACCTGTTGCAATATATAAATGTTCCTTGTCATCAAAAAATATATAGGAAGCAATAAATGAATTATTTTTTATTTTGCCGATATACTCCAGTTCGTTGTTAAAAAGATAAATACTTCCTTCTTTATAATAATTAACAGCAACAGCAAGATTTCCTGATGGTGTTGGATAAATGCTGTAAATCATACCATTATCATAACAAAGTTGTGCTATTGAATTTATATTTATTTCTTTAATAACAGTTCCTGATAAAGACATTTTTTTTAAATAATGTCCATTTTCGTCAAAATCAGCAGTGAATAAGTTATTATTTGTATCTAAACATAAACTTGTATAATATGAATCAGAGTCAACTGATATGGATGAAAGTTCATTCATATTGTGATCAAATATTTTAATATAACCGTCACCTTTCTGATCACAACCGAATATACAGATAGAAGAGTCATTTTCGAAAAATGAGAAAATATTATCAATTCCGGGGATTTTTTGTGATGATTGCGGGGATGACACAGAATGATAGTAAGTATTATATTCATCTTTAACATAATAATAGTAATTCTTTTGATTTCTTATGTCTAACAATCCTGAAGTTTGAGTATCAGTATTGTTTAATGTATAATATGGAATATTTGTATCTTCCTGTAATACATTTGTCTCCGAAACTTTGGTATTATCTTTTTTTGAACAACCGCATAACAAAAGGGAAGGGAAGAGGGTCAGAGATATAATCAACAGAGTTTTTAATATTTTCATTTTTAAGTATCCTTTGCTATTAATATATTGTTTTTTATCAATTCATTTTATCATATTTCAATATAAATATCAATATCAATATCAAGAACAATGACTAAAAGCTTATTTTAACGTTATTTTAACTTTTAATGATGTTTGGCGATTTTAGATCATCAAAGATATTAACTTCTTTCATTTAAATAATTTTTGTTTTGATTATTCTTAACCAGGATTGACAAATTATAGAAAAATAGTATATCCGATATGGAAGGAAAAAGAAACAAGAGTACAGTAACTTCATTCGAAAAAGCAGATGACATCTGCGCTCAGATTATATAATAAATCTGAGCGTTATTTTGTAATATTACTGTCATGAGACCATAGGATCATTTATATGCAGGAAAATAATTATATATTTTTACTGTAGTAAAAATATCTTTACAGCTGTTTTCAATTAAGCATTATTTTAAATTTTGTTAATTTTCAGATATAAAAAAAATACTTTTTTATATAAAATCTAAATTTATATTTATTTCTATTAAATAATATGTTATAATATCATAATATAGTGAAAAATTATTTACTATATATTAGAAAGTGAAAATATCAATAATCATTTATGAAAAGAGAATAATGGAGGACTATGAATGAAAAGAACGATAATTGCAGCAGTCACATTGTCAGCAATTCTCAGTTTCGGAACATTTCAAAATGTTTCATATGATACTGAAATTTCACAACTGACTGTAATTGCAGAGGAAAGTTCAAAAACCGGACTTCTTACTGAAACAGTAGAAAGTCAGGGCAGAAAAAGTATTTCTGTAAAAGGCTGTAACGGAAAGGAAGAGACAATTGTTATTCCTTCAGAAATTGACGGTATTCCGGTAACAGAAATTGCTGCGAATGCTTTTAAAGGCAATACAACAGTTAAAAAAGTCGTTATTTCAGAAGGAATCATAAAGATAGGATATGCTGCTTTTTCAGGATGCACATCATTAAATGAGATATCAGTACCTGAAACAGTAAATAATGTATCTTACTCATCTTTTGCGAAAACACCTTGGCTGGAAAAAGAATCAAAAGAGAATGTATTCCTTACTGTTGGCGGAGGAGTACTTATAAAATATTCCGGAAGTGATAAAAACCCGGCTATTCCTAAAAATGTTAAAATAATTGGCAGAGAATCCTTTGCAGGAAACGTTAATATTGAGACTGTCAAGATTTCAGGAAATATTTCAGAAGTAGATGAATATGCTTTTTCAAACTGTACAAATCTGAAAAACATAAAGCTCGGTGCTTCTGTAAAAAAGATCGAACAATTTGCATTTTACAACTGTGGTGTTGAAAAAATCAGCATCCCTTCAAATGTAAATGTCATTGGAGCAAGTTCATTAGGTTTTTATTCTGATATCAAGTCAAAATATTCGGGTCCTGTATGGGATTTTGTTATTACCGGATATAAAAATTCTACAGCTCAGAACTATTCGATCCTGAATAAAATGTCTTTTGAAACATTCAGTGACAAATTTGATATAAACAGAGACTGCAGAAGAGATTCAGAAGATGTCGATGACATAAAAAGTGTTGTTATGTGTTCAGATAATATACGGATAAACAGTTCTCAGGCTGATGTAAATTCAAACGGAAAAGTTGACGTATTTGACATTATGAGAGAAAAACAGAGTATTCTTTCAAATGAAGAAGAAAATGTTTCTGAAAGTACAGTCACGACCGCAGTTACTCAAACGACAACTGAAGCCAAAACAACAACGGCAGCAACTAAAGCAACAACTGCAGCTAAGACTACTACAACAGCTAAAGCTGCAACTACAACTGCCAAAGCTACTACTGCAGCCAAGACTACTACAACAGCTAAAGCTACAACTACGGTCAAGGCAACCACAACAGTTAAAGCATCAACTACAGCTAAAACAACCACAGCAGCCAAAGCTACAACTGCTACTACAGCAAAGACAACCACAACAGCTAAAGCTACAGCTGCTATTACAGCCAAGACAACTACAGCAGCAGCTAAATCTACAACAGCATCAAATTCGACCATTGCTCCAAAAACAACAACTGCATCAGCATCCAAAGCCGTATCTACTACAGCTGAAGATGAATGATTTTTGATAAAGGAGAATACATACAATGAAAAGAAACAATTTAAAAAAGAAAGCAGCCCTCTTATTATCATTTCTAATGACTGCTTATTCAGGCGGAATCAGTGATATTTCGGAAATAACCACAATTACAGCCGATGACGGTTCGAAATCTGCTGAAGATTCAAAAAAGACCACTGAAGAAAAATTTGACGGAACAGCTGATATATATGTAGAAAATGTTACATGCAGTGACGGCGAAAAAGCAGTAGTCAGTGTAGGTGTCGTTGACTGGGATCAGGACATCTCGTCCGTAGAGATCTCACTCAGCTTTTCTGAATCTCTTACACTTAATAATATAAAAAATCTTGGCGGATCGGAGAGCAGCACTGAAAGTAATACAATCACTTTAAAAACAAATTTTGAAAAGAAGGAAGATACACGAGGAAGAATCGCTGAACTTACTTTTTCTGTTCCTTCAGTTGAAATGAAAAGCAGCTTTGAAGTAAGTGTAAAAAATGCTGTTATAAAAAACAGCAAAGGTGAAGAGTATCAGGTAAACTTCTCAAAGGGCATTATTACCGTTGATTCATCTCTCAAACCGCTTAATCTGGAAACATATGAAATCAATTCAGGTTCAGCAGGTTTTTCATGGGTGATGAAAAGTCATCTTGATTATACCGACGGATATATTATTTTCAGAAATGATGAAGAAGTAGGCAGAACTGCTGAAACATCATGGTTTGACACCGGTCTTACTGAGGGTGAGACATATAAATACACAGTACAGGCTTACGGAGAGGACGGATATTTATCATCAGTTTCAGACGTTCTTGAAGTTACACCTGCCAAAGCATCTATTGAAGAGATTTCATTTGCAAAACAGTACGGAAGTGTCGGCGGTAAGAAAACAACTGTCAGCTATTCTATGAATTCTGCTTCGCATTTTGCTTCGTTTGATGTATACAGTTTTTCAGCTGAAGGTAAAAAGTCACTTATCAGTTCTCAGAAAGATTTTTCATGTGCCGGCGGCGAATTTGACTGGGATCTTTCAGAAGTTGCCTCAGGAGATTATATTCTGGAAATCAACGCTGTTGATGCCGACGGTGCTGAAATATCAGCAGTAAGCAGTACAGTAAATGTAGATAATACTGCACCTGAGCCGGTGTATGGTTTTACTGCTCTTACCGGTGATGAGACCGTTACACTTACATGGGGTAAATCAGCTCAGTTAAATGTTGAAAAATACAAAATATTTAAACGCACAGCTGACGGAAAGTTTGAATGCATCGCTGAACTCACAGGCAGAGATACATTGAGTTATACAGATAAAGATGTAAATTCAGGTTATGCATATTTTTACAATATCAAAGCAGTTGACTGTTTCGGAAATGAAAGTGAATTTACAGAAGATGTTCAGGGTACTTCACAGGATGATCAGACTCCGCCTGATATTGTAATATTCAGACCGGATTCAGGAATAATTTCCGGAACTACCGAGTTTTACGCAGAAGCAGTAGATAATATCGGTATTTCGAAAACAATATTCTATATTTCGGAAGATGATGGAAAGACATGGACTGAAGCAAATGTTTCCGAAGAAGTAAGCGGAGTAAAGGGATATAATAAATGGCAGTTTGATACCACAGCACTTACATCCGGAGACACGAAAGAAAGAAATATCAAGGTTAAAGTTACAGCTTTTGACAAAGCAGGAAATGAAAGCAGTGAAGTAAATGTTAAGAGCTACAAGATAGACAATCAGGCTCCGGGACAGGTCAAAAACGTAAAGATTGCTGAAATTCTTGACGAAAAAGCAACTGTTACATGGGATGACGTTGATGATGCCGACAGACATCATTTTGAAGTAACACTTATTAACAAATCTGCAGAAACACAAACGACATACACAGTAACTGATACTAAAGGAATCAATCTTTCATCACTTATTCCTGCAACAGATTATCAGATATCAGTATGCGCAGTCGATAACTCAGGAAACAAGGGCAAGCCGTCTGAAGCTGTAGAATTTTCAACTGCAAAGGATTCCAAAGCTCCTTCAATCCATTCCATAAATCCTGCACCGGGAGCATTTAATAAAACTATCGATATAAGTGTAAATGCTTCAGACAGTATTTCACTTGCAAAAATAGATATTGAAATTTCTGAGGACGGGGAAACATATTCACTGCTTCAGAGCATTGAAAATAAAGAAAACACCAGATCTTTAAAAGCATCATACAGTCTTGACCTTACCGACAGAAAAGAAGGTCTTATCTATATAAGAGCTTTTGCATATGATGCTGAGAACAATAAATCAACACCATATACAGTTCAGTACATGATCGATAAAACTGCACCTGATAAGATCTTAAATATTGATATTTCATCAGGCTCAAATTACTTTGACATTGACTGGAACAATAATGATCTTAAAGATGCTGATTATTTCCGTCTGTTCAGAAAAAATGATGAGACAGGCGAATATGTTCTTCTGAAAGATAAGATAAACACAGTAAACTATCTTGACTATGATGTAGTACCTGAAAAATCATATTCCTACAAGTTATCAATGGTCGACAGTGCCGGAAATGAAAGCGAACTTTCAGAAGCTGCTGATTTTACTATGCCGTCCGATGTTACAGAACCGGTAATAGAAAGAATCACACCTGAAGTCGGAAGAACTCTGAATCCCGGAAACAAGACTATCTCCTTTGCAGCATCAGATGATTATCTTGTTTCAAAGATGAAGATCAGTTACTACTCTGAAGAAAGTGAAACAAAGGAATACAAAGAACTGAAAGTATCCGAGCCAAAGGAAACCGTAGGATATCTGTCAGCAGATATCCCTGAGGAAGAACTTTATGACGGAAATATGATCCATATTTTGGTTGAAGCATCTGATTTGTTTGATCACAGTGTTTCAAAAGAAATAGTATATGAGATCGACAATGAAAGTACGGTAATTATAGAAATCGGAGCAGAATTCAAAGAAGACAATGCTGTTCTTAAATTCAAAGCCAAGGAAGTTGAATCCACTCTGGGCTATCAGATCTACAGAAGACCTGCAGGCGATGAAAACAAAGACAAATGGAGTTTTATAGCATCATTTGAAAAGGATTCAACCAAAAACGGTGAATATGAATTTACTGATATTTCAGCAATAAATTCCGGTGAATTCCTCTATAAAGTTGTATCGCAGAACAGTAACTATACAAAGCAGGAAAAGGAAACTGAAGCTCCTGTAGAAGTTGTACGCTCTCCTGAAGTTGAACTCGGATGTGAATCATATCTTGAAAAAGGTGTTGAATACACATTTGACGGAACAGGTACAAATGATTATTACGGAATCGCATCCATGACCATAGACTTTGGTGATGGTACAAAACAGACAGTTTCTTCTCCATCTGAGGCAATGTTTATTCATAAATATGCAGCTGACGGAGATTATGAAGTAGTTCTGACTGCAGAAAATATTAAAGGAATAAGCTCATCAGTTTCACATTCTGTAAATGTTACAGACCGTACTCTTATGGGACAGGTCACAGTTCAGGTCACAACAACTGACGGAGATCCTGCAGCAGGTGTTTACGTATATACAGACGTTGATACTGCAAGACAGTGCAGAAGAAAAACTGATTCAAACGGCAGAGTAACATTTAACGCTGTTGCAGGCGAGCACTCTATAGGTGTATATGCTGACGGATATCTTCCGAATATAAAGAACTACACGATCCTTTCCGGTGCAAATGCTGATATTAATATCCCGATCGTTCACGAAGATATTATAACCGGCGAATTTGATGTTACCAGAATGACTCTTAAGGAAATCAAGGCAGCAGGTATCGACATAGACAGTCATGAAAATAATTACGCCTACAAGATAGATGTTAAACTGTTTTATCAGACAGTGCCGATCACAGGTTCAGTATATTCCGGAGGAGGCGGCGGTGACGGATATCAGATCCTCGGATTTGCCGGTTTTGATGTCAGAGTTCCGGACGGAAAAGGCAGCAAATCAAAAATGACGCCGGTTGCAGCTGTCGTTGATGAAGATACAAAAGAAGTTGATACACTCATACTTCTCGAACTTCCTATTGAAGGCAGCATGCTCAAGGAATTCTTTGATGTAAAGCTTCATATTATAAATAATGCTTCAAGTGAATTCTCAATGTACGACAATGTTGTAAATCTTCATATCCCTGAAGGCCTTTCTCTGGTTGATCTTCCTGATATGAACAAACTTACATCTTACATCAATGAAATACAGGGACAGAGTCAGGCTACACTCAACTGGGTACTCAGAGGCGAAGAAAAAGGTTCATACAATCTTACAGCAGATTACAGCGGCAGACTTTCAAAGTTCAATGAAACAGTAAAAAGAACATTTGAAAGTGATGCTATTACTGTAATAGGTGCTGAAGCTTTGAATGTAGAATTAAAAGTACCGAACCATATAACCAATAATGAAATGTACTGTACACTTGTCCTTGAAAATACATCGGATATTGATCTTAATAATGTCAAATCCAGAATCGGAGATTATACGAGCCGCGCTTTCGGAAACATCAAGAGCGGAAGATGTACTCCAATTCAGGCTGAACTTATATCCGGTGATACTTTTACATATGTAAACTGTACGGATTTTATAGAAACACTTCATTCCGGAGAAACTTTAAAAATAAAATATTATCTCAATGATATTTTTGTAAATTCTGTGGACGAAGATGCTCCTTTCAATTTTGATGAAAACACCGTATATCTGAAAAAAACTGAATACGAAAAGGAAGGAGACCCTATCACATTTTCCATCAATGTAGCCAAGGATTCCGATCCTGATGTAAGATTCTGGTATGATCATAAATTTGATGAGGAAAACTATGCAGATCTTTCACGTGATACAGATGCAAAAGAAGCTTTTGATCACTTAATGGATGACGATGCGCT
Organism: Oscillospiraceae bacterium; assembly: GCA_045628605.1. Taxonomy (GTDB): domain Bacteria; phylum Bacillota; class Clostridia; order Oscillospirales; family Ruminococcaceae; genus HUN007. The sequence goes on along the minus strand of JAZQPR010000274.1, from coordinate 3,184 downwards.
GAGACTTACAGACACAGTAGCTGCTTTAAAAGAATCATCCGATCTGGCAGATTTTGATGAAAACGTAGATGATATAGTGGATTTCATTTTTAACTTTGAATTTGATGATTTTACTGACAAAGACAAAAAAGATTATACCAAACATCTTATTCTTAATACACTTAATAATTCCGGACTTGATGCAAAAGTACAGGAAGAATATCAGGAAAACGTTATAAATGATTACAGGGAAATTTTTGAATTATGGGGCGATATTGTCGGAAACACTGATGATTTAAAAGGAGTCAGCGACGATATTATAGATATTATTAATGAAGTTAAAGATGATGATGAAGCTCTTACACAAATAATAACTGCAGTATACCCTGAAGAAATGGTTGAGGAAATATTAAAGAAACTCGAAAAGGTTGAGGTTTCTGACAGTATAAAAAAACGTTTGAAAGATAATTTTAGTGATGCAGTAAAAAATTATGTAGATGAAAAAGAGTTTGTTCCGGGATTCCTTGATACAGCAGGAATTGTAATTGACAGTCATCTTGAAGCAACAGAAGCGCTTAGGGAAATGCAGGAAATTGAAATGCTTAAGGCAACAAATACTGAAACTCAGCGTTTACTTTATAATCTCACAAAAGCAGAAGAAATTGATCCGTCAAACCCTCTTTCATCAATGGTTGCAGATACTGCCCGTGAAATAATGGATGAAATGGAAAAATCCACTCTTGAAGTTGCAGGTCTTCGAGTTTTAGGCACAGTCGCTGGAGATATTACCTCGAATGCTTTATCCAATGCTGCATCTGAAGGACTGAAATTTACTGTTAATACAATTTCCGGTACTGCTTCAGCAACACCGGCTGCAGTAGCTGTTCTTATCTATGATATTGCAGGAATCAGTTACAATCAGTTTTTACAGGAAGATGTGGACAATAAATATTCTCAGCGAGCTGAGGTCCTTATTGCTGACTCATTCAGAAACTGTATTAAAGATGCATACAACAATACTGACGAAGAATTTTTCCTTGAACAGAAAATGACCTATCTTTGTTATCTTTTGGATGCTACTATTAGTGAAGAACAGGCAATTGAGAGATTTTACCTTGGTACAGGCAGCAACGGCTTCAAGAAAGAATATATTCTGACTCCCGGATTATATTTTGAAACTGAAGGTATGACATCAGATTCTGAATATATGGCTGCTTTGGCAAAAGAACAGGTAAACCTGCTCAGATTTTACAGACATGTTATTTTTAGGATACGAGGAAAGAGTATAGTATCCGACGGAAGCTCAACAATAGGATTTGATTATACAACAAATACAACGTTACTTTCATATGATGACAATTATGAATATTCTATAGACACCGGTTCATCTGTACATAACTGGATAAGCTGTACAGGTACAAATATTTACGTTGAACCTTCTGAAAAAAGCACACATCTCTTCATCAGAAATAAAAACATTGAAAAGAGAGTATCCGAAGGTCAGATGGAACTGCTCATTGAACCACAGTCATATCTTGAAGGTGAATTTGCTGTTAGATATGTAGACGGTTCTTATAGAATCGATAAAATACCGGGTGCAGCAAAATATCAGATATTATTCTCAGACAGTAAAGAAGTGAGCGAAAAAGACTGGGAAAATGTGCCTGTCGTTTCATCAATTGATTCATGCATCGCTGCTGACACATCGTGCAAATATGCACATATAAGAAGTGCAGCAACGAAAAACGCTCCTGCTTCACAGGCAAAAACAACAGCTGTGCTAAAAAAGATACAGATAAACGTCGGAGCTAACAAAGGCGGAACAGTATCAGGCGGCGGCAGCTATGATATTCACAGCAATGTAAAGCTTACTGCTTCTCCATCAACCGGAAATACATTTGCAGGATGGATGATAAACGGAAAAATTGTTTCCATGAATCCTGTATACTCATTTACCGCAGCTGATGATACACTTGTATATGCTAAGTTTATTGCAGCATCAGATTACAATATTACTTTGTCATCAAACGTTGAAACGGCAGTAGTAAGTGCTTCAAACATGGACGGAAATGATTCGGTTTACATTGCCATGGTTGAATATGATGAAACTGAACTTGTTTTTGATCACTGGGAAGATAAAGAAGGAAACATAGTAAGTTTCCTTGAAATCTATCCGTTTATAGTAACAGATCCTGAGGAAAAAATGGAACTCAAAGCAATTTTTGAGGAAGTATGAGGCGATAAATATGAACAGAAAAAAACTATTTAAAGATTATATAAGAAGAATAAGCTGTATAGTAATTGCAGCTACCATGATAAGTCCTGATATTATAACATCAGAATCCACTGATAAATCAGCCGTTCCGGAGACATCCGGAGCAGCTGACGTAGAAAAGAATGAAACTAAAAAAGCTGAAGAAACTCCAAAATCAGAAGAAACTTCAAAGAACGAAACCAAAAAAGAAACAGTAACAGAAGAAACTGTAACAGAAGAAAAATCTGAAAAAAAGATTCTCACAATTACATCATCCGGTTCACTTACAAAAGATGAAGAATGCGATATGCTTATCATTGAAAGAGGTGTTGAGTACAGTTTGAACGGTCACAGTCTAACTGTTAAAGGAGATGTTTATATTTATGGTGCACTTACAGTAAGAAGTGAGGGATGCCTTAATGTAACAGGCAAGGTTATCGTTCATAACGGATTACTTCACCCAATGGGCGGTCGAATAAATATCGGCGGCGATCTGAGACTTCAGAATGAACAGATCGGTGAAGACGGAAGCGTTTCATACAGTGAAGGAGGAGACTGGGCAAATTTCACAGGAAGATTAATTATGGATGATCCGGATGACCATGTTATTGTAAACGGAACATTTGGAATAAATGAACGTGACACATCTGTAATGACCGATGGTATACTTGAAATAAAAGGTGACCTGCTCCAGTTCAACGGCTATGCCCAAGGATGCCTTTCATCAGGCGGAGAGCATAAAATAATACTTAACGGTGATAAAAAACAAACTGTAAAAATTTATGGTAATACATCAACGATCGGAACCCTTGAATTAAAGAACAGTTCAAAGGACGGAGTTGTATTTGAGACTCCTGTAAATTATAAAGAGCTTATCAAAAACGATACTGTACTTGTATTTCCTGAAGGACAGACAGATGGATGGACTTTGAAGGATGACGTAGAGGAATA
>JAZQPR010000273.1:0-19741 GCA_045628605.1 Oscillospiraceae bacterium | reverse complement strand
CCACTATATGCTTAAAGTAATGGTCCCAGTGAAGCGAGTATGTAATGCTTCCATCCTTGTCGTAGTACAGAAATCCGGTATACCCGTCTACTATCGGCTCAACCTTGGGAACGTGTAAGGAATCCAGCTTCCTTAAGTGTTCCTCTGAGTTCAGGATTTAATTCAAGAAGAGCTCTTGACAGGCCATGTCTGATAGCACCAGCCTGACCTGTAACACCGCCGCCTGTAACTGTGCATACGATATCAACCTTTTCGAGGTTTTCTGTAAGTGCGAGTGGCTGACGAACGATGAGTTTAAGTGTTTCAAGACCAAAATAATCGTCGATATCTCTTCCGTTGATTGTTACTTTGCCTGAACCGCTGTATACTCTAACTCTGGCAACAGAATTCTTTCTTCTGCCTGTGCCGTAATAAAATTTCTGTTTTGATTCGTACATATTATTTTGCTCCTTTCTTAGAATTCATAAACTTCAGGCTTCTGGCCTTCCTGTTTATGGTTTGCATCTTTGTATACTCTTAAACGAGTTAATGCTTCTCTTCCAAGTGTGTTGTTAGGGAGCATACCGTTTACTGCGATCATCATAGCTTTGTCAGATTTGTACTGCATCATGTCTTTGTAGCTTTCTGACTTAAGACCACCGATCCAGCCTGTGTGCCAGTAATATTTCTTCTGTTCAAGTTTCTTTCCTGTAAGAACAGCCTTGTCACAGTTGATGATGATTACACTGTCTCCACAATCTACATGTGGTGTGTATGTTGGTTTGTGTTTGCCTCTTAAAAGATGAGCAGCCATAGCAGCAACACGTCCGAGTGACTTGCCTTCTGCATCTAAAATATACCACTTGCGGCTGATTTCGCCTGGTTTAGCCATATAAGTTGACATATTCTTTTCCTCCATTTATAAAATTGAAAATTAATTCATGCTGATGTACCAAACATTCGCAAGAAGCCTGTTGGAGGCTAATTATCCAGTACTATCTTCACAACATTATCTATTATACAATTCTCAATTGTAAAAGTCAAGTCTATTTCGGTCGAAATCAGCTGATTTTTTAATCGTCATACCTCATTCTCTCATTTTCTCTTTAATTTACACACTATCTCTTTGTTTCTTGTGTTTCATTTTCATTACTGTTTTTTCTTTGTGCAATTTATCAGAAACGTTTTTTTATCCTTGGAAAAATAAAAAAGGATATCTCCAACCTTAAGAAAGCCGGAGATATCATAATAGTAATATTATTGTTTTATAATCATTTTTCTTATCTTTCCAGTCAGATAAAGTGAACCGCAAACCACTATCGTTGTCGAACCAAGTGCTTTTGCTTTCATTCTTGCAAGAACAAATGCATCTGAAACATCCGAAGCATATTTTTCACACGTAAAATATTCAGCCAGTTTCGATCTGTCAACAGAATTTGGTGCGAAACCGTCAACACAGATAACAGCTTTGGCAAAAGTAGATATCAGTGAAGCTGCAGTTTCGATATCTTTTGTATCAACCATTCCAAACACAAAAACCGGTTTTTCAACTTCCATTGACATAAGTGTTGAAAGCATTGCACTTACTCCGGCAGGATTGTGTCCGCCGTCAATAATAATATCAGGATTTCCTTTTATTATCTCCATTCGTGACGGAACCTGTACCTCACTGAAAGCTTTCTGAATATTTTCATCTGATATTTCAAAATTTTCTTTTTTAAGTACCTCAAGTGCTTTGATAGCCGTAGCAGCATTTATTATCTGATGTCTTCCGTGCATTCTGATATCAAAATGCTTTCCGTTATAATCAAATGAACATCCTTCGACCCCTGACTCCTGATTAAGAAAATCCTTTGACGAAGGAACTATCAGTTCACAATCCTTCAGAATTGTTTCCTTTTGAAAAATATTAAAAACCTGAGAGTTATTCCATGAAATAACAGCCGGTCTTGAACGTTTTATTATACCTGCCTTCTGCATAGCAATTTTCTCAACTGTATCGCCTAAAATTGCTGTATGATCAAGAGAAATCGAAGTTATAACTGACACAAGAGGATTTTCAATAATATTTGTACTGTCAAAAATACCGCCTATTCCGGCTTCAAGAAATACTATATCACATTTCTTTTCAGCAAAATACAGCATTGCAACAGCCATCGTGATCTCAAACTGTGAATACTGTTCTTCTCCGACTGCATTTTTTGTTTTTTCAGCAAAATATGCAACGTCTTCATGCGAAATATTTTCTGAATTTATTCTTATCCTGTCCTCATAGCAGTTTATAAACGGAGATGTAAACTGTCCTGTCTTATACCCTGCATTAATAAGTGACTGGGACATAAGTTCAAGTACTGATCCTTTGCCGTTTGTTCCTGCTATATGAACAAATTTTAAATTATTCTGCGGATTTCCAAGTCGTTCCATTAAATTCTCAGCTCTGCTGAGATCTCGAACCTTTCCACCGCTTTTTGTATAACTGTTAATAAAATTAATTGCTTCTTCGTAATTCATATTTTAAATCCTTTTCAAAGATATGATCCTAAATCATTTTCTGAAGCCAGACAACAAATACTCCGCTGAGTATAACAAACACAATTAAAGAAAATACAGTTACACCTTTCATAAATCCGGAGTTAAGCTTTGAATTTTCTTTTGCCGGAGCAGTGCTTTCAGACGTTACTTCAGATTTTGAATCTGCCGGATCAGAAGCCTTAACCGTAGTTCTTTCAGATAAAGTTGATTTTATTAATCTTGTTGACAGCGCAGCTGTTGTTTCCTGAATCATAGTTGTCTCTTCCGGAGTTGTATTTTCAGTTGTTTCCTCAGGGATCTGTTCCTGTGGCTGCTCAACGCCGGCATTTGCCTGATTATTATTATTCTCATTTGCATGTTCGTTTTTCTGGTTTTTTTCTTGTTTGTTATGTTTAGGGGGGGGTTCATTTATGTTTGAATTATTCGGATTCGGTCCTTGGTCACCTGCCTGTCCTGCACCGGGATTATCGTCTCTTTTTTTAGGCTGCCCGCCTGCAGCTCCTGCCGGACCTGCAGCCGCACCGGGATCTGCACCGGGATCTGCACCGGGATCTGCGCCCGGATTAGCACCAGGATTAGCACCGGGTCCTGCGGCAGGACCTCCACCCGGTCCTCCATCGGGTGCTGCCCACGCAGAATGAACCGGCACAAATAAAAAAACAATCACTGAAAACATAATACTGATAAAATATAGAAATTTTTTTGTTTTATTCATATGGCACACCTTCTAAAATATGATTAATACTATTTTCTAAATGCTTCCAAAAGCTTTGTTTTTATTCATATATGCCACATAAAGCTATAAAAAAATATTATAAGTTTTCCCACACTAAAATTTATTTTATCATTTTTTTAGATAAAAAGCAATAATTTCTGTTATTAAAAATCCGTTTCAAAAATTGAAACGGAAAATCAAAGTTTTATTTTAAATACGTTTTTTTTGCCCAGATAATACAAAAACAAATAATTGCAACGCCTGATACCAGAATAAGAATCTTCGGAACTGTAAGATCAGAACCTTTATCTTTGCTGTTATTTTTTTTATTATTAACATATTGTGCTGTTACCTGAACATGATTTATGTCCACCGGCATATCTGAAATATTGCTTAAAGCAGTATCTTCAGCTTCAGCTGAAACTATTTCAGAAACATCAGAAATAATAGTATCCGGCTCAGCGTAGATCATCATATTTTTTTCTGTATTTGCAAGAAAAAATATGATCATGATAATAAAAGTAATCGATTTAATCAGTATGTGCTTTTTCATTTTACTGTCTTTTCTTCCTTCTTCTGAATAAAAATATAATCTCTATTTTATTTATTTCCGAATAACGATTTCATTGATATTATACATCATTTATTTTATAAAATCAATATATATCAAACTTTTATATAAAAAAACGCATACCTATAATAAATTATATCATCATTTCGCATAATTTTGTTTTTTTTAATAATACTTTTTCATAACTAAATAACAATTTCAATTTTTTAATAGTTCAACTATTTTCAAAGCTCTGCTTTTAACAAGCAGAGGCAGGAAATATCCTCTGTGTTGTTATAAACGGATTCAAATAAACAACAATAAAAAACAGCATATCCCAAACCACAAATTCACGTGGTCAGGATATGCTGATTTTATTTCAGACTTTTTTTAAAGTCCCTTTCAATTAATAATCAAATTATTTCAATTATTTTTTAAAAGGTAAGAGAAGTTCATCCCAGAAACCGATGATATCTTTGTTTGGAATTACATCAAGGTCTTCATTTTCTGGTTTTGTCCAGAAGAATGATGCCATGTTGTATTCTCTCTGAATTAATGTTGCATCAAGTGGATCAACTGAACCGTCGCCATCGATGTCAGCAAGGAACTTCTGGAATTTTGCCCAGATAGCATCTGTCTTGTCATCCTTAAAGATCTGGCTCTTTGCAGGAACATCAATCTTGATATTTAAACCGGATTCAATAATTTCATTTTCGTTGTATACTCTCTTGATAAATGTTGAATCAAGAGTATCTACATCATGATCGAAGTTGAAGTCACCGCGCTGGCCAACGTAAACTTTCATTGTACCAACCTTAGTACCTTCAGTGATCTTATTCTTAGTACCGTCATTCATAACAGTAATATCTTTTCTTACAATAACATCAATATCAAATACGAACTTAGCTTCGTTGTTCTTCATAGCATCAGCATAAGCTTCGCTTGGAACAAATGTCTTGTTTGTGCCGGAAAGTTTAAATTCAAACTGTCCGCCTGAAACATTAACTTTTTCGTCCTTATTGCCGTTTAATGTAACAGTTACACCCTTGAGATCAAATTCATCATCATATGCATATCTGAATAAGAGCTCTTCGTTTTCACTATCAACAAACTGTTTGTTAAGATCCTGATCAACATCAACGTCAAATTCAGGAGCTTCTGAAGCAGCAGTTTCTGATGTAGTTGTTTCTGCCGGTGTTGTTCCACCTGGTGTTGTTGTTTCTGCTGGTGTTGTTGTTTCTGCCGGTGTTGTTGTTTCTGCAGGTGTTGTTGTTTCTGCCGGTGTTGTTGTTTCAGCTGGTGTTGTTGTTTCAGCTGGTGTTGTTGTTTCTGCTGGTGTTGTTGTTTCAGCCGGTGTTGTTGTTTCTTCAGGTGTTGTTGTTTCAGCAGGTGTTGTTGTTTCTGCCGGTGTTGTTGTTTCAGCAGGTGTTGTTGTTTCTGCCGGTGTTGTTGTTTCTGCCGGTGTTGTTGTTTCTGCCGGTGTTGTTGTTTCTTCAGGTGTTGTTGTTTCTGCTGGTGTTGTTGTTTCAGCCGGTGTTGTTGTTTCTGCCGGTGTTGTTGTTTCAGCCGGTGTTGTTGTTTCTGCCGGTGTTGTTGTTTCTGCCGGTGTTGTTGTTTCATCCGGATTTACAAATTCAAACAAAGCAATGAGTTCTGTTCCATCTACAGCAGCAGCTTCAAAATTACTGTCTTTGCTTACTATAACATCACCAAGCTTCCAGCCGATGAACTTATCTGTATCTGATTCAACAGCAGATACCTTAAATGTATCAGTATCAGCAGCTACACTGTCAGTACCTGTAGCATAACCTGTAAGAACAGGAGCACCGTTTTCGTACTGAGCCTTAACTGTTACCTTTTTGAAATCATCATACTTATTTACTGTATAAGTACCATCTTCATTGTCAGTAAAGTCAGCAACTGTTTTCTTGCCTGTTACAGCATCATATTCTTCAAACTTAGGAGAAGCTGTTTCACCGTTAATAGCTACTGTATAATCCTTATCAGCATTTAAGTAAACTGTAACGCTTCTTTCTACGCCGTTGTTTACAATAACATTCTTGTAATCACCGTCAGCAGAAATTACAGAACCGTCAAATTTAAATGTCTTTCCGTCAACTGTAACTGTAGCTTCCTTACCGCTCTTGAATTTTACAAATGCACTGCGGTATTTTGATGAATCAAATGTTGCCTTGTTATTGCTTTCCATATCCTTAACTGCTTTTGCATAGGAAGCAGGAGTCATTGAATAACCTACTGTTTCAGCATTTGCTTCAGCATTTGCACACCACTGAACAAGAATATCAAGATCAATAAGGATAAGTGGATTTGTAATTGCATTTGCAAAATCAAAATTCTGAAGTGCATTTACATCGATATCACTGCTGTTGATTTTATTGAGAGCAGCCTTGATATCAGCCTCAGAAGCCTTAATGCCAGCATTCTTTACTATTTCAGTAAATTCATTCTTTAATTTATCTTTTTCAGAATTGATAAGCTTGTTTTCAATATCCTTCTTTTCTGAAGCAGAAACATACTTTTCAAGTTCAATGTTAATCTGCTCCTGTGTAGGATTTGGACCAAGTGCTTTGATCAGTTCTTCAGGATCAATTTCATCAAGTTTTGATTTAATAAGAGCCTTGTATTCTTCTTCAGCCTTTGAATAAATATTAGCCTTAAGATCAGCAAAGTACTGAGCTGTATATTTAGCTTTGATATCCTTAGCAAGTTTCTTTACAGAAGATGCATCTTCCTTCATAGCAAGTTTAGCAAGAGCTATAACGCCATCCTGATATTCTGAAACATATCTTTCTCTGCTTCCGATAAGATCTGATGCATAACCTGCAGCAAAGTCAAAAGCAACATTCTGGAAATCAGGAACCTGAACTGAATCTTCTATATACTTTTCAAATTCATTCCTTGCAGCCTTAGCTTTCTCTTTTTTGCCATTTGCATTTTTGTATGCCTGCTTAGCACTGTCAATTATATCTGCATTATCATTCTTTAAATTCTCAATACCTGTGAAATCTCTTACAGCAAGTGCATCATGCATTCTGTTGATGATGTCATCTTCTACCTGCATAGCCTTGAATTCGCCGGCTTTTTCGCTTACTGCTTTGTAATCCTTGTCAGATACTTCTGTTGAAAGATACTTATCAACACCGTAACGCTTAAATCCGAGCTTGCTAAAGCCGATCTTTGTTACAGGGTCATTTGCATCTATAATATTGAAGATGTTTGTATAATCTGCAGTATCACTGTTTGTTGTAACAGCCGGTGCACCAAAGTTATATGCATAAACATTTGCATTTGAATATTCCTTTGAAAGTGCTGCTGCTGCAATATTTGAAACAGCTGCGCTCTTGCCAAAACCTGAGATCCAGATTTTTGCATTTTCAAGGTTGTTTTCCTTGATATAATTGTTGATAAATGCAACTGCATCATTGCTTGCAGCTTCAAATCCTGCATGATTTCCTGTTGAACCAATATTTAAATCTGTAAGAACATCATTTACATATTCAGTTCCTCTTAAAGCAACAGCAACAACATTTGTTGTTTCATTGTTGATTGTAAGTTTCTTGGAAGCTACTGCTACACCAACATTTTCTGCTGCTGTATCTGTAAATCCTTTGTTTGCACTATAACCATCAAAGCCAATTTCCTTAAAGAAATCCTTAACATTTGCATCATCTGCTTTTGCGTCTTTTGAATATGCACCGTAAGCAACTGCTGCAAGGCTTAATGAAAGTGTGCTGAGATCTTTATTGTAAACATCTGAGCTTGCAGCAAAATATGCATCATTATAGTTGTATGCCATTTTGCCGTTGAAAGTAGTTTCACTGAAGTCCTTAAGACCGAACTGGTAAGTAACTACCCCTGACTTTGAACCACTGGCATCTTTAAGATTAACGACTTTAGCGTCTCCTAAAGGTGCAAATGCACCACCTAACAATCCTCCGTCGTTAGCTGATACAGTTGTAAAATTAAATGCTGAACCAATTGTTGATAACAGCATTGCTGCTGATAAAATTACAGCAGAACGTCTTTTTAACATATAAGTTCCTCCCTTAAAATAATTATAAACTTCCTTGGATTTACAATTATTCATTTTATACCAATAATATAACAGGTGCAATTATTTAAGCAGTATAACTAATATAATAATTGTTATTCACCATGGATAATAGTATATCACAAAACAAAAAAAATAACAAGAGATTTTTTTATCTATTTATTTTTTTTATAAAAAAATAAGTACTTTTTTAAGGCAAATAGCATCCTAATAAATCACTTAAATTTACTATAACTGGCTTTAAATCCTCTTTTTTCCAACTATCTCTACAAATTGCAATCATATATTTGCTGTTATAACTATAAGTTTTCAACATTTCTTTGAATTTTGTACTAAATACATCAAAATTATCTAATCCACTTGTTATTCCTTCTCCGGTCATCTTTAAATAAGCTTCTTTCATCGTCCAGACCATATAAAATTTTTTTGTAGGATTCTCCGAGTTAGAAATATATTTGTATTCATTATTTGTAAAAAAAGACTTAGCAACATCAGCGTGGTTCTTTTTTACCTGCTCAGTGTCTGCTCCGATCCTTGAATTATCAACTGCAAGAAGGATCATTTCCCCTGAATGTGATAAAGAAAAATGTATATTTTCAAAATTACTTACATAAGGTTTTCCTTTTTCATCATTTTCTATATTAATTTCAGACGGACAAACATTCAGAATTTTGGAAAGCTCAGATCTTATGAGGAGTTCTGAACATAGTGATATGATCTTGTCTTTCTCAAAACGAAAACGTTCTATTCTCTTCTGTCTTTTTACTGATATATATTTTAAATAGTTTTCATATTCTGAAAATGGCTTGGCAGTATCGACGATCATTATAAATACGTCCATCTTTCTGACCTCCTAAAATATTTTTCTCTTTTTTACTGATAATATTTTCTTTTTCCCTATGGTGTTTTTATCAAACAAGCCCAGGATCAGCGTATCTGTTTTTACTTCAGCATTTATTTCCAGTATTGTATACGCCCTTGTTATATCGAAATCAGATTTGGTATCTGTTTTATATTCAGACAGTGCATACTTCATGTTAGTACCAATTATTGCGGCAGTCCTTATCAGTATATCTCTTTCTTTTGTTTCGTTCTGCAGGGAAATCAATAAAAAAAGCTCCATATAGTCACGATAAGTTAAATCAACATTTAAACCTGTATCATCTTCTTTTTCATATGATGCTGACGGAGGCTTTATGTTTAAGGCTGATTTTGATTTATATAACGGTACCTTTTCACCAAGTATTAATTTTTCAGTATCTTCTTTTGATTCAGCTGCCGCATATGAAAAAAGAAACAGATATTCATAAACCTCTTCAGGAACATGTGTAAGAACCGATGCAGCAGCAGCGGCTGCTTTTGCTGCAGTACGAATAGTATCGTCATTGAAAACATAAATACTGTTCAAAACAAATCTGACTGAAAAAACAGCGGTTTTCACTGATTCTGCATTTCTGTCCGGATCATCTTTTCCGCAAAGAATATACTCTGTTTCTCTTCCGTACAAATAATTATTATTCTCTGAAAAATTAAATTTTTCATTATCTCTTTTTTTATTTTCATCTGTTATGCTGCTGAAATAATCAAGGATATACTCCGAAGTTATAAAAGCATCTGATATGTTTTCAATGTCACCAACAGAAAAAAGTTCCTTAACGGTTTCAAACGAATCATAAAAATACTTTTCATATAAGTTTTTTCTGTCATATTCATTTTCCTGATCATTATTAAATACTTCAGAAAGATCATATTTTTCTGTTTTCCCGAACATTTCTTCTATTAGGCCGGTTTGTTCTTTAATAACAGATGACTTTTCAGATTCTGAGTGATTATTCTTTGCAGACACAGATCCTTCCCGGTCGGTAAATTTTTGAAAAAAATCCAGTGCATCTTCACCTGAAATACCCGAATCACCTGTATCGTCCGGAACATCATCAGATGACGAAATATCATTTAATGTTTTATTATCATCAAATTTAGAAATAAACTGTCTGAGTGCTCCTGATATTTCCTCGTATGTGTGATATTCAAGAATCTGATATTTTAAAATATCAGGGTTTGCAAGAACTGCATACTGCGGATACTCTGCAGAAATTTTTTCTTTTTCAAACAAAATCATATTATTATAATTCTCAGTCTGAGATTTAAGAGGCAGTGATTTTTCAAAGCATTCAGTCAGATCCTCTGAAGCTGCATTTGTATCTGAAACTGCATACAGTCCATATACATTCTTTAATTCTGTATTATAATCGGACATGCCTGCAGCAAGCCCAAGCTCTCCTGCTTTAGATGCCATTCTTTCTGCAGAAGAGATCTTAACTCCATCAGTACAGGCTAAAGCAAAAGAATATAACGGAAGCATAAGCAGGGTAAGTACTATGCACACAGATCCTTTAAGATTATTTTTGAAAAAACTCATATTTCACCATCTTTTCCATTTTATGTATCAGCGATATTTAAATATTAACATATTATGGAATAAAAATCAAGTTCTTTCTTCTGAAATACTTTTTATGATATTCATGATATCAGAAAAATGCAGAATGCGTTTTATAAAAGCATTCTGCATAAAAAATATTACTTATATTCTATCCATCCGACTGTGCCGATCCTGATCCTGTATGGTCTGGACGGATCACTTACTATATCTGTAATAGTAAACGTTCCGTTCGCTTCAACAGATTTTCCGCCATAGCTTGAATAATATGCAGGACCGTTATATTCTATAACATCACCTATATGATAAACTTTTCCGGTCTGAGGATCTGATGGTGTATCAGGTATATGAACAACAGGTTCCTCACCGTCAGTTTCGATCACTGCGCAGAATTTGCCCATCTGTTCAAATCTTGTTCTCACTGTTTCTGCGTTGTAAGTAGTCTTTCCGACAAGAGGATCATTGATATATACTATTCCCTGATTTTTATCATATCCGGTAAGAACAAGACAGTGCTCGTTTCCATGCCAGGTAAGCCGGCTGCCTTCCGGTGTAGTCCATGTGTCTGTATCACGAGGAGCTATCATATACATCGTCGCCCATATCATTACAGGCTTTCCGATGTCAATATAATCATAAAGATCGTAAAAATCTGTTCCTGTTATTTCCTTTAACCGTACATCCGATCTTCCAATACTGTTAAAATAGCTGTCAGCTGTTGTCACCATACACGGTGTATAGCATCCGTATCCGCTGCTGTTGAACGGATTTCCGGGAAATGTTGTATAATAATCGGGACCGTACATTACACGATTGCGATAATATATACCGTACTTTGGCATCAATTCGGCAATGGTGGATTTTGATACTGAAAATCCGCTGTGGTTGAGAAGCATGGTAAGAGAAGTTGCTTCACATCCGGTCGGAAGTTCCGGATTTTGAAGTATCATCGGAACATCAATGTTGTTTGATGTATATACCGGTTTCACCGGGTTTCTTTCCTCAGCATAAAAGATCTCATCTTTGAGCCGGATCATATCAAAAATGTTGATCACGCCGTCAGAATTCATATCAAGCTGAGTTTTCTTACTGTCATCAATTTTTTCCAGTCCAAAAATACTTTGCTTGATAAGGTTTATATCTGTACTTTCAGGAGAATTTGAATTTTCTGCGGCAAAAATATTTTTTCCGGGCACTCCCAAGGCTATAACTGCTGCTGTTAAAACCATGGAAAAAATACTGCGTATATTTTTCAAATTTATTTCCTCCGATTATTCGTTAAAATATTTGTGCGGTCTTGTTAAAGCAAGAAGATATGTCAGTCTTGCTTCGTCTCTGTATTCAGGCTTTACCATATAGTACATATAGGTTTCCAGAACATTTATATCCGGAACTGATCTTCCCTCTATTTTAAAATTCTCAAATCCCATAGGAACATACTTGCTGTAAATATCCTCCGGTTTAATATGTGTTTCAAAATCTGTTATCTGATAAATTGACATGCCCATCTGAGGACATTCAAAATCCTTGCAGTTAAACGGCTCATCAGGATGCTTCATGTGTTCAGTGAGCTTCATCTGATAATCACCTACATACTGATAGTGTTCCTTTCTTCTCGGACAGTGCGGAATACAGCATGCATTTACAAGGAGCTCACACTTTTCCTTATGAGGAATCTTTTCAAGATCTTCAAACTTGTTGTTCCAGTTATAGTCAAGAACTACAAGATTATAATCCTTTTCAAGTTCTGTTTTCAGCGCATCCGGATCTTCAAGCTGCTTGCAGGTCGAGCTTGTGATCCTGTAGTTTGGATATTTTGTTCTTATATAGTCCTCAAGAAGCGGAGACATTACGATTACTTCGTTAAGTCCGTTGTCAGCCATTTTAAGACATGTGTTGCAGAAAGTATCCTTAAGATGCTCAAGCTTTATTTTCGGATTTGTAAAAGTAAATCTTATCGGGATATTCCTGTCGTTAAACTGACGTATTATTGCTTCAATTACTTTTGGTTCGATCATTCCGCTGAAGGATCTTCCTCCGTTCCAGAGAGATGTCGGAAAAGTTCCGTATACAGATGCGATCTCAACTCCGTCATAAAAATATTCCGGATTTCTCTCAAGCATCTCTGCAAGGATCATATTCAGCTTAAAATGACGTACAAAATCGGGCAGATGATATTTAGCAGGCATTTTTATTCACTCCTAATTAATATTTTTATTGTGTTTTTCACGCAGATGTTCTTTAAGCTTCTGAAATGACTGTGCACTAATGTCATGCTCTATTTTGCACGCATCTTCAGCAGCAGTTTTTTCGTCAACGCCAAGATCTACAAGCCACTCTGTCAATACTCTGTGCCTCTCATAGATCCTCTGAGCAACTTCCATTCCGGCGTCTGTCATGGTAATATAACCATCAGGATCAACCAGAACAAAACCGCCCTCCCTGAGGATACCCATCGCACGACTGACGCTCGGCTTTGATATTTCCATTTCACGTACTATATCTATTGATCTGACACTGACTCCCCTGTTCTGAAGTATCAGAATTGTTTCAAGATAGTTTTCTCCTGATTCATGGATCTCTGACATACAAGACTCCTTTCGTATGGTATTTTCAGTCAGTATTACTCTTTTTACAACTGTTTATTATATTATATAAACTGTGAAGTCCGTCTTCAAAATTTACTCCGTAACGAAGATCTGTTCCTGCTTTCATGGTTCTTATCAGACATTCATAGGTAAAATCCGAAGCGATCTCAGAAGCATCCTTTAAATTCAGACCCTTTACAAGACATGCTGTCAGAACACTGGCAAAAACATCACCTGAACCATGAAAACGTTCATTTATTTTTTCCTTCATATAACTTTGACATTCGCCGGTTGTTTTATCAAAAAATGCGGTCCCTATTCTGTTATCATCAAATTCAACACCGGTAAGGACTATTTTTTCCGGACCGAATTCAGAAAGCTTTTTCATGATCCTGCATACAAAATCAAAATCATAGGGACCATTTATATACGGCTCGGAAAGAAGAAGAAATGCCTCTGTCATGTTTGGGACAATAACATCAGCTTTCATGCAGAGCTTTTTCATTTCAGCCGGAAATCTTTCATCAAAAACCGAATACAGCTCACCGCAGTCACCCAGAACCGGATCAACTATAATAATTGTATCTTCATCAGATAATTTATCTATCACGGATGATACTATGGATATCTGCTGAAATGTTCCGAGAAATCCTGTATAAACAGCGTTAAACTTCAGGTCAAGTGCTTTCCAGTGATCTGCAACCGGAATAATATCATCAGTCAGATCACGAAAAGTATATCCGTCAATTCCGCCTGTCTGAGTCGAAAGCATCGCAGTAGGAATAACACTTACCTCTACACCCGCTGAAGAAATTACCGGAAGAGCAACCGTCAGCGAACATTTTCCGAAGCATGAAATATCATGTATTGCAGCTGCTCTCTTCAATAAGTTACTCAATAAAATCAATCCTTTATGTATGTGAAGACAAAAGCTGTCCTCTTTGTAGTTAATTATTCATTTTTCGGATAAAAACAATTTTTACATATATTAATTTATTATATCACAATTTTTCACTTTTTACAATAAAACAATTCATAAAAAAATTAACAAAATAAAGCTGAAAAATATCCGGGTTAGCCTAAGCAAACCTATTGACATCGTTATTTGAGCATAGTATAATAATAGAAATTCAATAATTTCAGTACGGAATGTCCGGCATCTGCTTATTCTATTTAAGCAGATGCCTTTATATATATATGAGAGGAGATATGACATGAGTCAGAAAAAAAACCGGACAACATATTGTGATAAAAAATCATCCAAAACCGATAAACAAATTGCTTTCAAAGTATCAACAGTCAGTATCATCGCTAACACTCTTCTTTCTGTCGGAAAACTGCTTGCAGGAATCTTCGGAAAATCAAGTGCCATGATCTCAGATGCTGTCCACTCTGCGTCTGACGTCTTCAGTACTTTTGTAGTTATGATAGGCGTTTCTCTTTCAAGCAAACAGTCTGACAAGGAGCACCCATACGGACATGAGCGAATGGAATGTGTTGCTTCCATGCTGCTTGCAGTCCTTCTTTCACTTACAGGGCTCGGCATCGGATATAACGGAATTTTAAAAATTGCAGAGGATAATTATAATGAACTAAGTGTACCGGGAATTGTTCCTCTTATAGCAGCCATCGTATCAGTTGTAACCAAGGAAGCAATGTTCTGGTACACCAGAGCAGCTGCCAAAAAGACGAATATCGGTGCTCTTATGGCTGACGCATGGCATCATCGTTCCGATGCACTGTCGTCTGTCGGCGCATTTGCAGGAATTCTCGGAGCAAGACACGGATTTCCTATTCTTGACCCGGTCGCATGTGTCATTATTTGTGTTTGTATTGAAAAAGCAGCGTTTGACATTTTTAATGACGCAGTTTCGAAAATGGTAGACAGAGCATGTCCTGAAGAAACAGTCAATCAGATGAAAAAAGTCATTCTTGATACTGAAAAGGTGGAGGGCATAGATGAAATAAAAACAAGACTTTTCGGATCAAAAATCTACGTAGATGTAGAAATTCTCATGGATGCTTCACTGACTCTGCTTGAATCCCATGATACAGCTGAAGAAGTCCATCTTGCAGTTGAAAAGAACTTTCCTGATGTCAAACACTGTACTGTCCATGTAAACCCTAAACTTTAAACGAACTGAAATAACAGATTACACACAGCAGAAAAAAGCGGCCGTTTTTTATCGGTCGCTTTTTTAACCTTCTTTTGTTTACACATTTTCAGCTGATAAGGATCAGCATCTCATATCTCCGAAATAATAAATCATTAAAAGGAAAATTGGACGAAAAATTTAAAATAAAGCGTTATTCATCATCCTTAAAAATTCTGAACCGCCTTCCGAGAATCATCTGAAGTTTTCGTTCAGATTCTTCAGTTGCTCCCATTTTTGCATAGGCAGACAGTGAAATATACTGTTCTCTGTCTATCAGCTTGTTTTTGTAATAATATCTGAGTTTTTTCAGCTGATCTTTCGCTGACAAATAATAAAAATCCATCTTAACTACCTCACTTTCTTCAACTGCATGCACAAACATTCATATAAATTAGTGAACTAAGTTCATATTTATGATACCACAGTACATAAAAAAAGTCAATAGTGTTTTCATCGTATTTCTTCATAATATTTAGTCACACAGAATATAAAAAAGTTCACATTTTGCACAATCAAAAATGTGAACTTCTTGCATTTATTTATTATTTTTTTTCTTTAATTCATTGAATTTTCTGATATTTTCCTTTTTTCTTTCCTCCGTCTCCTTTATGCATATTTTATATTTATCATCACTGAAATCTATAACATCGCCTTCTTTTATTTCAGCAGGCAGCTTTTCTTTATCCGAAATTATCATCCCGCTTTCAGAAAGCATAACGGCTTTACTGCCTTCAAATCTGTCAACGACCAATCTCAAACCATGTTCCCTCCTGTATCATTTTTTTAAGTCGCATGAACCTCTCTGACTGAGTATTTTTTACTTTCCCTGGATAATATAAACACCAGTGCTCCTGTATTAAGGAAAAGTGCACCGTACCAGGCACTGATCTCCGCATAAGGAGTTGCTATAAAACCATATTTGTCAATAAACATCACAATAACAAATACTCTAAGCAGCATTTCTGCTATACCGGAACACATTGGAACAAACGGAAAACCCATTCCCTGTACTGTACTTCTGACAACAAACAGAAAATCCACTCCGAACAGCATCACACCGCATATCGGGAGAAACTGTGCTGCAAGGGAGATCTGTTCTTCCCCGTTAAGCATTATTGCTGCCAGAGGTCTTGCAAAAAATACCATTGCTGAACCTAATACAACATAAGATATAAATGCAATAAAAAGACATTCAAATAATCCTTTTTTAATTCTTTTAAATTCCTTGGCACCATAATTCTGACTGCTGTAGGCCGACATGGTATTTCCTGCAGTACATGCCGGTGTCATAAAGAGGTTGAGGTACTTGCTGCATGCTGCATACGCTGATGAATACGAAGGTCCCAGTTCGTTTATAAATCTCTGTACAACCATACATCCGACAGCGGTTATTGAATTCATCAAAGCCATCGGAATTCCGTTTTTCAACAAAAGCGAATACATCTGAAGATCAAATTTTATGTCAGCTTTTGAAAGCTTCAGATATTCTATTTTTCTGATTTTCAAAATACAGAATGAGCCTGAAACCACCTGGGAAAATACTGTTGCAAACGCCGCACCTTCAACACCCGTTTTAAAAACAAATATCAACAGTGCATCAAGCAAAATGTTGATACATGATGAAATAACGATCGCCTTTAACGGAGTTTTGCTGTCTCCCAGTGCTCTGAGCACTCCTGAAGACATATTATACAGAAACGTTGCAAACAGCCCTCCGAAAAGAATATATCCATATGTTAAAGCATCCTTCATAAGACTCTTATCGATCTGAAGAATATTCACAAGAGTAAATTTCAAAAAAATCACACTCAAAGCTGTCAGTAATACTGTCAGCACTGCCACAGTCTGGATCGATGCCGAAAAGCTTCTTTTAAGCTTTTCCATGTTTTTTTCTCCGAAATTCTGTGCGATTATTATAGAAATACCATTTGAGAGACCCATGGAAAATCCCATTATAAGAAACGTCAGAGAACTCATATTTCCAACAGAACCAAGTGCATCATCACCCAGTCCCTTTCCTACTATTGCAGCGTCAACAAATGAATAAAGCTGCTGAAGCATATTTGTTGCAAGCAGCGGAAAATAAAAGCCAAGAATAAGCTTCCCGGTTTTACCTTTTGTAAAATCAACCGTACTGTTCAAAAGTTATCATATCCTTTCAATAAAGGTTCATTTTTATTATATCAATATATATCGGCGTATTATAGCAAAAATATATTTTTTTCATATAAAAAAATGACAAACTTTAAATATATTTATTGTTAAATGTGTTCACTCTTTTTATCAACAAATTACAATATTTTATCGATGTCAACAAACATATTTTTTTTGACAGGCTTTTTCATTGACTATTTTTTCAGCAGTCATTATAATAGTATTGTATAAATTCTTAAAGAAGGGTTCTGAACATGAAAAAAAGCCGATTCCTAAATCTCTTTGTTTCAGTTTTCATGTTTTCTTATTCTGTATTTTCTCCGCTTCGTTTTCCTGTTGCATCAGCTGAAAAATCAAAAGCTGTAACAACATCAGTATCAGCAGCGGACAATATAACATCACAAAAAGAAGAAACAACAGCTGTAACTGAAAAAGAAGAAATTCCGGATATAAATTTAAAGGTCTCAAATCTCTGCCCTTATCAGGTCACTGACAAAGACTATACATATTTATGGAAAAGCACGTTTGAAGATATGTATTATATTTTTCTTCCGGCTCAGGCAAATCTGAAAAATCTGACACTGACATATACTCCTGAAAACAATGAAAAGCTTTATTTAAACGGAGTTGAAGTCATTTCCGGAAGAAATACTTCTCTTCTGTCGACCGATGATGAGTTCACAGTTAAAATAGGAAACACAAAAATTGACGCCAAGCTCAAAGTAATGCAGTCAGATCTGGATGCAATGTTTATGAAAAC
Organism: Oscillospiraceae bacterium; assembly: GCA_045628605.1. Classification (GTDB taxonomy): domain Bacteria; phylum Bacillota; class Clostridia; order Oscillospirales; family Ruminococcaceae; genus HUN007. The sequence continues at coordinate 1,798 of JAZQPR010000273.1, read as the reverse complement.
CACGAGCGGCAGCATCAATAATCTTGATAAAAATAAAAAACTTGTAGAAACAGGTTCACTGCTCATAATAGACAAAAAAGGTGTTATTGAATATAACGGAAATTTTGATTCACTGACATCACACGGAAATTCCTCATGGGATTATTCCAAGAAAAAGCCTTATAATCTGAAGCTTTCAGAAAAAACAAATCTCTTCAAAATGGGAAAAGCAAAAAAATGGGTTCTTCTCGGAAACTATCTTGATCATTCAATGCTGAGAAATGCTGTTACCTTTGACATGAGCAAAGCTTCGGATACTGAATTCGGCATTGATTATCATTATGCCGATCTGTATGTTGACGGAGAATATCGAGGACCCTATATGATAACCGAAAGAGTCGAAGTCAATAAAAACAGAGTGGATATCACTGATCTTGAAAAAGAAACTGAAAAACTTAATGACGAGCCTCTGGAATCATATACACGCAAAGTTGTAAACGCGGACAAGCCGAATCAGTATATAGAAAACAGTTATAAGTATTTTGACATTCCGAATGAACCGGAAGATCATACCGGCGGTTTTCTGCTGGAGTTCCAGCTTTACGGACGATACAAAACAGACAAAACGCAGAGCGGATTTGTATCAAAACGCGGTCAGGCTATAAAACTGCGATCACCTGAATATGCTACACAGAAGCAGACAAAATACATCAGGAACTTTTTCCAGGATTTTGAAGATGCTGTTTATTCCGCTTCCGGATACAATAGCAAAGGCAAACATTATTCTGAATATATTGATATTGACTCACTTTTAAAAACATACCTTGTCAATGAAATTTCTGAAAATGTTGACAGTACACAGGCAAGCTTCTTTTTATGGAAGGACTCTGATCTGACAGGCGACGGTAAATTTCATTTTTCTCCTGTATGGGACTATGATCTTGCTTATGCAAACTACAGAAAAAATATAAAAAATACAGATGGAAACGGCGGATATTCTTTAAATCCGAATACGCTTTATGCAGCATATTTTCCTATAAGCGGATATGATTCCGATCTGACTGATGACAAAGACAGCGGAAGACCTACCGAAGGCATCAATTTTATCGGCAAGCTGTATACACGTCCTGAAATCACGCACCGAATCGCTGAGCTTTATTTTGAATATTTTGATGATTATCTCACAGAGCTTACCGATAATTCAAACGGTAAAAAACCGGGAATAGAAAAATACAGAAAAATTCTTGAAGTATCCGGTGAAATGAACAATGCAAGATGGCATATGTACGGTGGAAAACCATACAAGGAAATCGGACCTGAAAACGGAAACAGTTTTACAGAATGTGTTGAATACCTCAGAAACTTTATTTCACAAAGACAGAAATTCCTGTCCAAAGAATGGGAACCTTATGTATCATATGAAAAAACAGTAAAAGGTGATGCAAATTACGATCTTAAGTTCAATGCAGGTGATGTTATCTCGCTTCAGTCATATCTTAATTTTTCCGATAATATCAAATCATGGACAGGTGCCGACTTTGACCGGAACAACAACGTTGACTTTTTTGACCTTATTAAAATGAAACGTTCACTTCTCACAACCAAATCAACCACGAAAAAATCCAAATAAACTAAAAGTCGGATCGTAGCCATGTCGTTTCTGTGAGCCAAGGAGTTGTCCACCAAATTTGTCTTCCTAAGACCGCTTGGCCTCCGACTTCTTTGACCGGAACAACAACGTTGACTTTTTTGACCTTATTAAAATGAAACGTTCACTTCTCACAACCAAATCAACCACGAAAAAATCCAAATAAACTAA
>JAZQPR010000272.1:0-4052 GCA_045628605.1 Oscillospiraceae bacterium | reverse complement strand
CTGTTTTTATATTATATATTTCATCTCTGTTTTTGACCATGTTTTCCGGAAAACTATAAACGCTGCCGTCTCTGCAGACAACGGTAAATGACTGATACTTACTCCATGCATAATTAACACGTTCACTCATCAGCAGCGGTTCCTTATTTATTCTGGTGAGAAATTCCGAATATATGTCGATATTGTCATTGTATATGCTCTCAAGTGATAATTTTATGTGTTCTCCGCATTCCATATACAATGTATACTCATTGTTTACGGGGTATCTTCTGAGAGTGTTGTCTGCGTTAAGGCTGTAATATTTAAAGTCTGTGAAATCTTCTTCGGATATAACACAGTTTCGCTGACCCAGCTGTTCAATATATTCAAGTGTTATAAATTTGTATTTTTCATCCGGATCTATCAGCTTTTCTTTCATACGACACAGATCAGCTATATTGACTGTTCCGTTCTGATCGAAATCCGCATTTTTAATAAAGCTTATATCATCTGCGTCAAGCATCCAGTTCTTAAATTTCAATATATCTGCAACACTGAAAATTCCGTCACTGTCACAGTCTCCGGGAAGAACGAATGCAAAATTATCATTGGCTGCATATACGGGGCTTTTTGTATAATTTATTTCTTCCGCTCTGACTGTACCGCATGAACCTGCAAGTAAGAGAGCTGCTGCTACTGCTATTGATTTTAATGTTTTCATATTATTCAGTCCTTTCAGAAATTTATAATCGTATTATCTGGTGTATTTTGTATGTTGAATACTCAATGGATTATTCTCTTTGTAAATAATACTTTTCAATTCAAGGAAAAGCTACAAAAAATCTTTTTTGCGTTCACTATAAATATAACAACACAGAGGATATCCCCCGCCTCTATAGGCGGCGGGGGATATTCTCTCGTTCAGTAGGAGTTCAATCTCCTACTGAACGAAAGCAATTCTTCGAATTGCCTCTGCTTGTTAAAAGCAGAGCTTTGAAGGTTAAATCAATTGGCGCATCAGCATCACGTAGAGGATGCTGGCGTTTAATATTGTCTGAATAGAAAAATCAGTGCAGAAAGAGGTATAGATAACATTAAGGAAAATTGACACACATTACTATTTGTGATAAAATGTTTACTGAATATATAATTTAATTTCTGTCCTGTTCTTAAAAAAGTCATAGGGCAGAACTTTGCAGTAAAAAGAGTATAAAAAAATATGAGAATTATTGAAACACAGAAAATGTACAGGCACTTTAAAGGAAATATTTATTTTATAACTGATATTGCAGAGCATACTGAAACCGATGAAATGATGGTAGTTTACAAGGCTCTTTACGGAGATTACAAAACATATGTCATAACTTATGAAATGTTTGCTTCGGAAGCAGACCATGAAAAATATCCTGATGCAGTTCAGAAATACAGATTTGAATTATGTAAATAATTAAATATATGAGCATTCCTGTAATGAACAAATTTGAGGTTTGAAAAAAATAAGACCTACCGATATAATAGAAGTGTAAGTTAGCCGCTTACGACACAACTATTAAATCGGAGGCCCATATATGAATTGTACACAAAATGAGAAGATAAGTCAAGTAACAGAGAAAACTTTAGTAATAGGAATCGACATAGCAAGTGAAGAGCATTATGCACGAGCATTTGACTGGCGAGGAATAGAACTGAGTGCGGATACATCAGCATTAATCAGAGGAAACAGGGTTAAAACCGCATTACCATTCACTAATGACGAAGATGGATTTGAAAAGTTCATAGACTGGATTACCAGAATAATGAACAGACATCAGAAAGAAAAAGTAATAGTAGGCTTGGAGCCAACAGGTCATTATTGGTTTAACCTTGGAGAACGTCTAAAAAAAGAAGGAATGACACTGGTCCTGGTAAATCCCTATCATGTAAAATGTTCAAAGGAACTTGACGATAATCTTCAGACCAAAACGGATCAAAAGGATCCGAAAACAATAGCCGGACTTGTGAGAGACGGAAGGTACCTGGAACCATACATACCAGAAAGTATATATGCGGAATTAAGGGAATTGTGCAGTTACAGAGAAAGATTGCTTAAGGATGAAAACAGTGCTAAGAATCAGATACAAAAATGGATTGCAGTACATTTCCCTGAATATAAAAAAGTGTTCAGCAACATAACAGCGAAAAGTAGCCTGGCAGTATTAAAGCAGACGCCGCTGCCAGGTGATGTGAAAGAAATCGGAGCTGAAGGAATCAATAAAATCTGGAGAGATATGAAGTTGAGAGCAGTCGGAATAAAGAAAGCCAAGAGCTTGTGTGAGGCTGCAGAACGTTCAGTCGGAGTAACAGAAGGAAATGATTCTGCAAGGATAACGATAAGAATGATGCTGGAAACATATGAATCAGTAAGGGCGAATCTTGATGCGATAGAAGAAAGAATGAAGGCTTTATGCAGAAAGGTACCAGCTGTTGAAAAGGCAGAAAAGATTAAAGGTGTAGGAATCATAACAATAGCATGTTTCCTTGCTGAAATCGGAGATATCAGCAGATTTGAATCGCCAAAGCAGATTCAGAAACTGGCGGGATTAGCACTTAGAGAAAGCAGCTCAGGAAAGAGTAAAGGTCGGACGATAATAAGTAAGAGAGGTCGTCCATTGCTGAGAAAACTGCTGTTTCAGGCAGCATTACCGCTGGTAGCGAAAAACGAAGAGTTTGCAGAGTTGCATCACTATTACACTACTCGTGAAAATAATCCACTGAAAAAGAAGCAGTCGATAATAGCTATTTGTTGTAAACTCATCAGAATACTTTTCGTTGTTTTGAAGAATAATGTTGACTACAGTCCTAGTAAAATGAGAAACGACATTAAAAGAAACAATACAAAAGTAGCATAAGCCAAGAGGCAAATTACACTTCTGAATAGGCGTCATTCAGGAATGTATCAATGTAAATCAAGCATTTTCTTAAAAGTAATCGTAGACTTTGTAAAAATTAAAGAGCCGGTAGTCAGTCGAAATACACACCATCAGAGCAGAGACTCAGCAAATGAGCATAACTGACACTCACTTATAGACAGAAGGGACGAAGGAATTTAGGGATAGAGCATCTATACCCCGTTAGACATGAGAGGGTCATCGCTGTAAGAATATGAGTTTACCACAAGGCCAGAAAAAAATACCAATAGCAGACGTCTAGCTTTGCTATACTCATTTTCTGAAAAAATCGGCACTTGATGCCGCAATCTGTCAATAACTACTCTTTATTATTCCATATCATTCCAATGTTTGGGATGAAAATCGAAGAAAAACAGAGAAAACGAGAGATCTTTTAAGAAAATCGAAAGATTATATAGAGAGGTGCGGTATTCCAATGTAAACGAAAACAGTCATTTTTTGTATAATAGTATAATTTTTTTTGATAAAAATGAATGAGTTTTGACTATAACGGGTAATTTTCCTCTGAACGTCGAATTTTATTGACTTTTGCATGTATAAAGCGTATAATGTTTTTGTATCTTTTTCTAACAGGGGGAAATTTATAATGAAAATGAAAAAAAATAAAAAGGCAATACTCGTTGTATGTCTTGCTGTATGCATGATGAGTTTTACAGCATGCGGAAGCAAAAGTGATAAGGTGTTTGAGCTTATAGATAAGGGAAGCTATTCAGAAGCTTTGGATTACTATAAGGATAAGATCGACGGAGATTCAAAGGAAAGAGACCTCAGAAAAGAGATCAAAAAAGGATTTTCCGATCATTTTGATACTATTCTCGAACAGTATAACAATGATGAAGTAGACGAAAAAGAGATCAAGAAGCTTAATAAGCTTTTTGATGAATTAAAGTTTGACAGTGATGATGAAGATTACGCTGAATTCAAATCAAAGTTCAATGCTCTTAAAGAGTCAAAGGAATACTATGCTGAAGCACTTGAAATGATGGAAGAAAAAGAATATCAGTCAGCTATCAGATACTTCGGATATGTAATCGAAGATGACAGTAAATATGAAGATGCTCAGGCAAAGATCGAAGAGATCGGAGACCTTATAGCAGGTGAAAAACTTACTCCTGTAAAGGAATA